>CAWIYT010000208.1:0-14497 GCA_963840085.1 uncultured Nitrososphaerales archaeon | reverse complement strand
TTCTACTTTAGGCCTTCTCTAATTTCGCCACTGAAATTCGAAAGCACATCTCCAGCCCCCCTCCTAATGCTGTTTTCTTAGGTCGCTTCCCCCAGCTGACTGAGAATATTTTTTGCCTCATTAGGGCTTATTATGCCAGTAGAATTATTTGCAACTTCTGATGCCATATTTTTTATTTTTTCTGCAGTCGTTTTTATTAAATCTGTTATACTATTTGTTGTTATTGTTTCTTTTTCATAACTAGGAAGTAAAGTTATTATAGAAAAAACAATACCACTGCAACAACTATTACTGATTTAAATACTGATTTCATTATATTCATTGATAATGTAATAATTAAGTAATATTTAGGATAATCTCTTTCCAGTCAGTTGTCTAATGAAATTATTACTATTTTGACACAATTTTGTAGTTCAAATAAGTAAAAATAGGCTGTGTTAAGTTAAGCAGTAAAAACTATAGTGATGGATGTTCTATTTCTAATCTATGAGTATTAGATTTTTTTGAGAGAAATAAAGAACATCCACATGTATTGTTATGTACCCTTTGTATTTGTACTTTCTTGGTTTAAGTTTACGTAATACTTCTAAAGAATTATTTATCTTTAGAGATAAGAAAAGGAGTTACGTGTCTGTGTTATGGAATTGGATACAACGGTTTGGTTCATATCCTGTCTACAAACGTAAAAGAGTATCTGCTTTATTAATAGATGAAACTGTTATGCAGATAGGTGCTTTGTTGCGCAACTATGAAAATCGATAATATGATACAAGATTTTGATAGGAACAAATTGTCAATATTGATTCTCCATATAACTGAAGATTCATTATTTTAATCAAAATTAACGAAAATCATAGTTGCGCAACAAAGCACAGATAGGTAATCAACATTTCTGGTTGTGGATTTGTATAGAACCGTACACAGTTCAGTGCTCGGAATACACATCTTGGAAGAGAGAAACATGCTTGTTACTGAGAAATTCATCAGATCGTTAGTTGAAAAATATGAAAGGCATATAGTTTACAAAGATAGTGGAAGATGGCATCCAGAAGCATGCAATGTCCTAGGGATTAAAACACCATCTACATTCACTATTAGAAAAAAGTTTGATAGAACGAGTGAACCAGTATTTTAAGGATAGAATCGAAAGTTTTGACGACTACTATCCCTGTATACAAAAAGAAGAGAATGAATGTAATCTATTTCATGTACATAATTGGATACAATTCTTTGTTTTCATGTTTAATGAAATGACATCTAAGAATAATTATTTTATTATTATCCATAAAAAAGAGGTGAATTTATCTTAAATTAACATCCATGAAAATCTCTATCTGTATCAGTTCATCCTTATGTTCCTGTCAAGCGTAATATTCTATTATAATTCATAATATTAAAAATTATCTAAAATAGCTTATGCTAGATATGTTACTTTTCATTCTTTTTATTTTCTTTTTTTCTTTTATTTTTTATTTAGGCTTGCAGGCGGCAAACATCCATCCACCTTCTTCTTTATGAGGTACTTGTATAGCCGCTCGGATATCGGTTCAGTCACAGCCTCACTCTCATATGGAGTATGTTAATTTAGAACCTAGCCTGTATACAATAGGGATTGCCACCCAATAAAGATTTTCATATAGTCACAGTCGAAATAAAAAAAATAAATATCTAATAATGCAATGACTAAAATTCAAAAGAAATAAAATGTAGTTCTCTTTAAAAGTAATATTGTTAATATTCTCTGTAAAAAGTGATGTTATACGTTTGGTTTATTTAATTGAAATTTAATAAATACTTTAATTAGTTGACAATATCATCCTATATTATAGATAATGTAACAATCAGACCAATAAATATCATCTCTGAAGCAATCTCCATAAGAGATGAAATGAAAACAAACCAACAGAAATACTTGTGGATTCATGCTAACGAGATTGAAGATATATTTCCATTGCAGGATATATTTGGACTCCATCCATTAACAGTGGAAGCTGTTTTACATGAGAATCAGCCTTCTAAGATTGAAGAATATGCTAGATATATCTTTGCAATAATAGATGGAATTACTGAGGTAAAAGAAGAAGGTGTTAATAAAGATAAAGAAAAACTATCGTCAATGATGATAATTGAAGATGATTTATATATGTTTCTTGAGCTTAAGGTGGATAATAACGATAAATATTTATAATCAACATTTTGAGGAAAATATAAAGAAGAAAATTAAGGCTGTTATACAACAAAATACACAAGCCATGGCTCATTCAACTTCTTTTACAGTGGATGAATCAAGACTTTAATAATAAAAAAGACACATTAAAAATAAATGAGTTAATATTTAATCTTGCATTAGAAGAAATGGCATTAAGTTACTATCCAATTATAGATAATATAAATAAAGATCTTGAACAAACTGAGGAGGATATTCTAGATGAAAATAATAGTAGATATAGTAAAAGTACAAAATCTCAATTATCACATATTCTATTACTTCGAAAAAAGATTAGTTTTATAGAACGTACTTTGGGAATGATGTCACAAGCGTTTCAAGATTTTGTTAATATAAAGAATGTTATAAATACTAACTATGAAACCTTTGAATACTCAACTGCTTCTAGTAATACCTCATCAACAAGAAAGGATTTTAAATCTAGAACTCTTCTTAATCTTGATTCAATAAGAAAAATCCGTTCATTAAATGATAGAATTCTCTACTTAAGAAACGATATTGAAAATATGCATCAAAGAGTAGTTAGCTTGAGAGAAACCTATAATTCTTCGTTAAGTGCCAATTTGAATGAAACAATTAGAACATTGACAGTAATTGCAACAATTGTGTTACCATTAACATTAATAACTGGAATTTATGGAATGAATTTTGAATTCATGCCTGAATTAACTTCTCCGTTTGGCTATTTTTATGCTCTAGGATTGATAGCAGCTGTTGGAGGAGGAATGATTTACTATTTTAGAAGAAAAAGATGGATTTAAAACTCATAATTACTGGTCGGGCTCGCAGGATAACTGATTTTGACACAATTTTGTAGTTCAAAAAAGATTATTCTATAAATGTCAAGTCTTCTTTTTAGTATTTATTAACTATAGTACTTAATTTTGTTAGCTACTATCTATTAATTTATAATATAGTTTATACGATAATTAAAATAAATACTATTATGAGTTATGAATACGAAATAGATGCTGAAGAAAATCAAGGTATCTCAAACAGACAACTCGCATTGATATTTAGACATTTTTAATTTTTAATTTTGAAAATGATATCTATCTTATAGTATGATTATAAGATACCATTAATATGTTAAACAGATGAAGGTTATATTATGGTATTAGAGGATGAATTTACCAGAATATTATTAGATAAGATAATACAAAATGTTATTTCATGTCTACCGATAATAGAAAATATCTCTAAGATACAACACGAAAAAATCAAAGAACGTATAGGAGTCAATAATATGCGAGATTTTGTTTTAGGAGCCGTATGGTGTACTGTACTAGAAAAATTTCTCGTCTCCTCCTATCTTTATACAGGAAAAACTATAACCTATGAACAGGGTTTAAAAATAAGTGAATATGTATTGGACAAAATGCCAAAGTTATCACTTGATGAAATGAAGAAAAAATAATTGCAGAATATACTAATCATTTTCTAATTAATAATACTAATGCAAGAAATGACTAAAGATAAAATCAGAATCTTTTTTTACAGTTAACTTTTACAGAGAACTTATGAACCATCAACAAGGATGGAAGTCCGCATATGGTTTCAATATGGTTTGCCCTTGATGATGAAGACAATATTTTGTGACTACGTGATAAATCTGGAAATAACATAATCTGGTGTATATATCCAACCAAATAAATCATAATTCCTTTTTTCTCTCATTTTTTATTTATTTGAATATTTACATAAGCATCTTTACAATAATTAGAACAAAACCATACTGAACCTTTTAATTTGTTTTCTTCTTCTTTTTCAGTATATGGAAGAAATATTTCTTTAGAATAATAATAACATACTGATTTCATTTTTCTTTTAAATCAAATTCATAAGAGCAAGATTTTGGAATAACATTGTTATTAAAAGAACGTATTTCTTGTCATTATTCTTATCTTTTTTGTTTAGACCTGATTCTAATTCCTTGATTTTGTTTTCAAATTCTTTATTATCAAGATTATCAATATTTTCTTCTTTTTTAATTAAGGCTGCTGATATTTCATCTGTAATTCTTTTAATATAAAATTCAGCATCTTTCTTATCATAAAAAATAAAAACCTTGTAATTTTCTAGTGCAAACTTTCTAAATTCTTTATCGTTTAAAACCATATTTGTAATTGGAGCCATAGCATCATCCACAGTTTTTGGATCAGATCTAATTTCTTTAACTTGAAGATATTCTTTAATTATATGTGCAATTGCTCTAAGACTTCCTTCCTTACTTTCATAGATTTTTTCGCCTTTAAATTCATCAATTTCATCCCATCTGCTGTTACTAGTCATTCTTATTATTATTATATACTCCTCTAACTCGTATCTTATTAATAGTTCGGTTTCTTTTTTGAAAAACATTTCTTGTTATTCTCTAATCTATTCCTTTTTTTCTATCCCGGTACTTTACTAGCCTGCTAACTAGATGTAGTGAACTAAACCTGTAATCAACCAAATAAAAAATCAGTTATAATCATTTTTATCAGCATATCTCATTAGAGTAACTTTATACTTAATGATTTTTTTCAAAAAAGTATAGAAGAAAAATTATTTCTTCTTATATTCATTCCAAATCAAAAAATACCTATAATTTCTGTCTTTCGTATAACTATTTTTTAGCCATCTGTAAGGATCTATATTATTACCTAATTTCATTCCGATTTTTCAGTACCTTCCTAAGGAATAGTTACAATTGCTTTGTTGCACAACTATGATTTTCGTCAATTTTGATTAAAAAAGTGAATCTTCAGTTATATGGAGAATCAATATTGACAATTTGTTCCTATCAAAATCTTGTATCATATTATCGATTTTCATAGTTGTGCAACAAAGCAGTTACAATCATAGAGAGATTATGCCGATAAATTCAATTTTTTCATAAAACAAATAGATAAATTATTAACAATCCTAACGAATTGAAAAAACATCAATTTTATATATAATTTCGTATCCTTTTCTCTATTTTTTAGATTTAACTTTCTATTTTATTATAACTTATAAGTCTCATTAAATTGAATTTTAGTTATTAATATGGTAAACGTAAAAGAAGAAAACAAAGATTAACAAATTAGTAGTAGCAATATAGTAGAAGAAAAAAACAAAAGAATTCCTAGATAATCAAAGACAATAGTTAGAAAATACAACATACACTATTTTAGAAACAACCAATAAGTTCAATGATGATATCAATGAATATCAAAAGACAAACAAAGCGACTCTTGAAAAAAGCATAGATACATAAAAACAAATATCAACAACAAGCCATTAACACAATGCAATCAATTGCAAACAACTATGTAGAATTACAAAATAATATTCTTAACACTTATCAATCAGTATTATCAAGATTTATAGACGATGTATCTAAATCTTATTGGAACAATTTTAGAATTCCAGAAAGATATGCCGATGTATACCAACTAGTCTTATGTTTTCTAATTATCAATTTTAGCAAGCAAATAGTTTCTCATATCAAGATTGAATCTTTTTGTTCTAAAATATGTGGATATTTTATTTCTCAAATCTGTAAAAGATGAATAATACTGTAAGACAAGAAGATCGTTCTTGGCTATATGCCATATTTCTTCAAGTACCATAAACTCAGAAGATGTAGTTGGAAGATATATAGGAATCAGATTCTTTTTGTGTTCATCAAAATATTTCAGTACTCTTTTAGATTTGTAATGTTGTTTTGTCTTATCCAGAAAAAGGTAACATTTTGGAAATTTTCTATGAACATGTTTTAGATAGTCTAAAAATGTATTTGCATTGAACCAGTCGTACTGCCTGAACAATTGTTTTCCTTCCAGACTTGTGGCACCAAATAAAACTGATTCTTGATGAGATCCAGTAACTTTGACAATTGGTCTTTCATTCTTCTTTATCCAGACTCGCCTTACAAGAGAATCAAAGAAAAAGAAAGATTCATCGGTAGATACTACAGTAGTGAATCCATTTTGTTTTTTGGAAATATCCAATAGTATCTTTCTTGCTCTTTTTTAAAACGTTCTTGCTCTTCTTTTGATGCTGTATTTACATGTGTCTTTCGAGGTACCTTCTGTTTGAATCCCCACTTGTGCATGAGTCTGTATATATGTGAGTATAATGATATCTGATTCCACCACTCTTTTTCACAATTAGATCTTCTGCCTGTTTTGTAGTCCATCCTTGTCTGTTAGATGCTAACTCATTTTTTATCTCGTATACTGTCTCTTTTGGTATGTCTGGGGGTCTACCGCTTTTTGGTCTGTCCTTTAATCCTTCTATACCTTCTTCTCTCTGTATCTCTAACCAGTACAATGCCCATGGTCTACTTCTATGTGTAGTTCATCAACAGCATAAGCAGGAATGATATTATCATAGTCTACCTTTACTACAAGAAGTAATCTTTCCTTTACTTTGATATTGGTTTCCTTCTTTTGTATAATCTAATCAATTCACTTTTGGAATACTTCACAGTAATGACACTACGAAATAAACATGATGACTGATAGCTGTTACTCTTGATTGAATATGACAATAATAAACTATGATTAGAAAACATATACTAATTGGTATAGTTGTGTTAAAGTACTATGCTAACACTTTAATTCGTTCTAAAATAGGTTCTAAAATAGTAATATTTGTTTTTATTCTGATTATTCTTGTTATTACTAATTTTGTTATATTCTCTTATTATCAATCACAAATGACATATTTGGGAAATTCAATAAATATTGCAGGAAAGAATCGATTTCTCACATCTAATCTTATGTTTCAAATATCAGAATATTTGTTTATTGAAGTTAACGTTAAAAATAGTTCTAAAATTAACTCTGCAATAAATCAATTGGAGTCAAATATCTTGGCATTAAGACAAGGTGGAAACATCATAGCAGGAATAGATTTAAAACCATTACCAAGAGAATTTTTAGATGATTGGAATAAGATTTATCATAAATGGATTTCACTTAAAACAATAATAGCAAAAAATATAATTAAACCAGATGATGAAATAATGAATTCAGAAAAATCAATAGACAAAGTTAAGGAAACATCACCACTACTAGAAACAGAAGCACTATCTTTAGTAGATTCATCAAATATACTGGTTACAAAATTAGGTGATTATTTAAAAAGTAATTCAGAGTATTTATTGTTTATTCAAAGAATCTTTATAATTTTAAATATTGCAGTTACTGCTGTTTTTGTACTTTACCTTATTCGGAAGATATTAAAACCAATTTTTGCTTTAACTTCTGCAATATCTGAAGTAAATAGAGAGAGGCTTAATGTACTAGGTCAAAGCAAAGGTAATAATAATAATAATAATAATGAACTTTCAATTCTAAGTAATTCTTTCAATTATATGGTAAACTCTATAAAGAATATAAAAAAACAAGATGAATTAATAAAGGAACTTAAAAAGGCAAATGAAGAACTAAAATATAAAGACCAATTAAAGAATGAATTCATAAATGTAGCAGCACATGAAATGAAAACACCCATTCAACCAATAATTTCAGTTGCTGAATTACTTCGTCGAGAAGAAATAAACAACATAGAAAAAGATAAGAAATTTCTAGATATTATTTTTAGAAATGCAAAACGACTTATCCAACTTGCAGAAGATATATTAGATGTTACAAGAATTGAAAGTGGCTCTTTATTTTTAAAGAAAGAAAAGTTCAATCTCAAAGAAATGATAACAGAGATTTTGAGAGAGTATGAACAAAAGATTGTTGTAGAAAATAAAAAGAATATAAAATTATTTTATGAATCGGATAATAAGAACAATGAAATAATTATAGAGGCTGATAGAAATAGGCTTAGTCAAGTAGTTTATAACTTGTTAAACAATGCCATAAATTTCACAAATGAAGGTAGTATTACTGTTATTGTTGAAAGAAAAAAAGATGATGATAATAATAATAACTACAATGATGAAATTCGTATTAGTATAAAAGATACAGGAACAGGTGTACATCCAGAGATATTACCAAAACTTTTTACAAAATTTGCTACTAAATCCATGACAGGTGGTACAGGTTTGGGATTATTTATTTCCAAGAATATAATTGAAATGCATGGTGGAAAGATATGGGCTACTACCAATAATAAGGAAAAAGATGGTAGAGAAGAAGAATGTGTAGGCTCAACATTTACATTTAGTCTACCAGTCAAATAATAACAAAAAGAAGTTTAAGTATTTTTAAATTAATTTTAAACAAACAAAGCTTATACAATAACTAAATTCTCATTCATGACAAATCCAAGTTTCGTTAACTACAATAGATCTCTTGCGCTGTTACATTAGATCCATCTTATTCTTCAAATATTCACATCCAATTATTTATGGTGATACACTATTGATTATCCTGTAATTCACAAGACCAGATACAATATCTGAAATATGATCATATCTTTTCAGTCTGTTCCTGTATTTTGTGCCCATAATACAAAATTTCTTTATCCTGCAGATGGTATGCTCTATATTAAAACTCGCATTTTCGAATGATTTTTGTTATACTCTATTTGTTCCTCAGTTAGTTCCATATATCTTTTCTTCTTTATTGGTAGACTATACTTTACAGTAGGGAAATCTTTTTAACATCCTAAATATCCTAAATCAAGAACATTTTCTACCTGTGATGGTGTTATTGGATGTTCATCTTTGTAAACGGTGTAGTCATGCTGTCTTCCTTTCTTGTGATGTCTTGATTTGTGAAGTATCTTTCCTTATTTGTTTACCATCAATTGTGTCTTTACAGTATGTCTTTTCTTCTTTCCAGAATAGTAGTTTCGCTTTTTTCTATTCTTATCTTTTGGTCTTTGTATTTCCTGTTCGGTTACGTCTATAAATGCTTTGAATTCAGGAAAGTACTTTTCTACTTCTCTAGTACAGTTCTTAATCTTCTAGTAATATTGTACAGTCTATCTGGTAATGGAATACATCTTTTAACTAGTGGTTCTATGTGTCTTATGTCTCTGTATACGTTACTCTGGTCCAGATCAAACAGAAATCCTGAAAGTGTATGTGTTATGTACAGTCTGTAGTACATAAGAAGCATGAGAAATCTGTCTCTTACTGTCAGTTTGAAATGATTTCCTGCACCTACTTTTCTTGTCCTCTTTCTTTTAGATAGACGTTTTAGCTCATATTGTGAATATCTAGATTCTATTTCCTTGTAAATTGAATCAAATTCAGCTAGTTCCAGTCCAGTAAATGATTTGAATAGCAATGGTTTCCTGGATAATCTGGAATAATTTAGCAAATCTACGAAAAAATTGCTAAAAAGCAGAATATAGCTTTAAGCTTTCTAATCATGCAAGAGATCTAATATATTAGAAATAAAAAATATACGTTAAGTAAATCTTAAATATTATCCTCTTTATTACCATATCTTAGACTCCTATTTTTGCACCGCTATCGGTATTACTCCCTCATTCAAATTTCTAACCAATTCACATACCTTCATACTTCAAAATCAATTTAAAAATAAGTTTTCAATAATAAAAGCTAAATACAAGGTAGTAGAACAGTTAAAGAAAATGAAAAATTTTTCATGACAATCATACTATAAAATCTTTTACCTACAAGTATCCATTTCTTTGTTTCATAGGACTTTAAAAGTTTATAGCTTAAATGATTAGTAATGGCTGCCAGAACTATATGGAAAGGGAGTATCTCTTTTGGGCTAGTTAACATACCATTCAGATTTTTGTAACTACACAAAAAGACGAATTTTCATCTTTTAACCAATTAGATGAGAAAGGTCACAAAATTAAAAACAAGAAATGGTGTCCTATAGAAGAAAGAGAGGTTTCTTGGTCTGAAATAAAAAAGGGATATGAAATTACAAAAGATAATTATGTAATTTTAGAAAAACAAGATTTAGATAATATCAAATTAAAAACTACACATACAATAGAAATTAAGGAATTCATTGATTCAGAGGACTTTGACC
This sequence comes from uncultured Nitrososphaerales archaeon, assembly GCA_963840085.1. Lineage (GTDB taxonomy): Archaea > Thermoproteota > Nitrososphaeria > Nitrososphaerales > Nitrososphaeraceae > TH1177. The sequence goes on along the minus strand of CAWIYT010000208.1, from coordinate 4,324 downwards.
CTCTATTTATTGAAAAAAACTATTATATTGGTCCTGATATAGGAACAACAAAGAAGAAAAACATATCTCCATCCAGTAGTAAAGCATATTCTCTATTTGTTAAGATACTTAATGAAACTAATAAAATAGCAATAGGTAATGTTGTGTTTAGAGACAGAGAACATTTAGTTGCTTTAAGATCATATCAAAGAGGTCTTGTATTGCATCAACTAAAATATCTAGATGAAATAAGACCTATGGATGAGATTGAAGGTATTTCTAATAGTCAACAGCCTAAGTTCGAGGATAATGAATTATCTTTAGGAAAGACACTAGTTGATACCTTAACTAGGCAACAATTTGATATAGGTAAATACTCTGATGCCTATGCTAAAGAATTAGAGAAACTAATAGAAGCAAAATCTAAAGGGCAAAAGATCACTGTTGAGGAAGATGAAGAAAAATTAGCTGGTACTACAAATCTAGTAGAAGCACTTAAAGCTAGTATTAGCACAAAATCCAAACCACGTAGACAAAAGAGGAATTAGAGACATTAAAAGAAAAATACAATATAATATATCTACAACAGAAAAATATATAAAAACTATGATGATGATAATGACCTCTACTACAAAATTAGAATTAAATTAGTATAATGTCACCATAAAAAATACAAATATTATCTTTCAAGATATCAAAAATATGAATTCTGTGAAAATAAAAATGAATCAAAAATATACAATATTATTTTTGTATATTTATTATAAAAAAATAGGCAAGAGGCTAATTAAAAATAAATTTGGAGTTACATTCTTATCATGTCCATTACTAGAATGAATCTATTACAAATAACTATTGTAATCAAAATCCAAAACTCCAAGTCGATGTATTTATCAAAAGATTGAACCAATATGATCTACTAAAGATAGAGTTAAAGGTTGCTTCATGGTCTAACATTCTAAATGAAATTATTTACTATTTGAGTAATATAAAAATAGTTACCTTTTGGTATGATGTTATTGACTCATTCTATCATTAATGATCCAACTCTTTCTTATATGCTATAGACTAGCTGACGTGTATGTTAGAAGAATATAATAAAAAAAGAAATTTTGGAAGGACTCCTGAACCACGAGGAAACAAAAAACAGCTTAAAGATAATAAAAGTAGGAGTTTTGTAGTACAAAAGCATGGTGCTACCAAATTACATTATGACTTTAGACTTGAAGATACAAAAGAAGGAATATTAAAATCTTGGGCTATACCAAAAGGTATTTCACTTGACCCCAAAATAAAAAGGCTTGCTATTCTAACAGAAGATCATCCATTGGATTATTTACTCTTTGAGGGTGTAATACCTGAGGGCAGTTATGGAGCAGGTACTGTAATTGTATGGGATACGGGTACATATACATCTGAGATGGAATTATCTGAACAATTCAATAAAGGGAAAATCACTTTTACTTTATTTGGTCAGAAACTAAAGGGAAAATTTACATTAATCAGGACCCATTTAGCTAAAGGAAAAGAAGGAAACCAATGGCTTTTGATGAAATCAGCTGATGAGTTTGAATCTAAAGAAGATTTAACTATTACAAAACCAAGATCTGTTTTGACCAGCAGAATAAATGAGGATTTAGTAGAAGAAAAACAAAAAGAAGAAAAAAAGGAAAAAGAATCTTCCAAAAAAAAAGAGAACAATAAAATTTATTTTACTAAGACGATCAAAAAAAGTAATAATCATTTAAATGATATTACTGCTTTTCCTAATCATCATCATTGCATTACCTCTATCAACAACAATATATTATAGATAGTGCCTTTCTTATCCACAGCTATATGTTCTGGTTTATTTTATGTTTTTGAACATGGCATTTTTCACTACAAAAATAGTCTATAAATATATAACATAGGATTGGATTTTTCTGAATATTTTTTCCACAAGTATTGCAATATAAAAATGTATTAGCAAGAGATACTTTATTATTAATTTTATTATGTAGATTTAATGTTATTGTTGATGATGTTTTAACTTCTTTAGTTCTGTTTAAATAATTCATAATAATTATTATTAGTAATATTTTTATCTTAAGTATATAAACTTATTATTATTAATTTCAGTATTAGACACTAGAAATTTATAAGAAATAATTTATTATTAAATAATACCTCTTTTTATTCTCTTACTAGCGTTGAGAGTCTTGTTAACTTAAGACTATTTCAGATCCAATTTTAAATAGAATTGTATTGTTTCTGATTTTTGCATTATGTAGATAAATGAATAATTTGATTCAATTGTATACATACCGTAGATCACAATTCTTTTTCTTCTTTTGGTTGTTAGTATAATGATAGTAATCGTTAAAACATTCGGTTCTATCCTTAAAATATTGCATCATCCTTTCAATAAAATAGAGATATTTTTTTCTCTATTATTCATTGACCATGTGAATTAATAGTAGTGGATTTAGATGCAGAAGCTGCTAAATTCCTTTTACCTGATACTCCATGTACAATACTTTCTATTCCTATTATCAAAAGGTTAACTGCTAACATAAATGTCATAATAAATATGCCTACTACAGGATTTGTAAATACCATAAATGATATAGCTATAGACAATATTCCTACTCCTATGAGAAATGCTCTTGACCACTTTGAGGTCTGCTTAGCAAAAATTCCCTGAACTATTCTCGCAATCCCTATAAATAGAAGACAAAGAGCAAGTAAAGTTACCAATAATCCTATCGTAAATATTGGAAAAGCTATAACTATAATTGACAAAGCTATTGTTAATCCGCCCAATACAATATTAGTAATTCTAGTAGATGATTTTGTAATATATGGCAGGAATCCGATCGCTACTCTTTCTATCCCTGCCACCAGTAACGTAAGTGAAAGAAGAAAGACAAGAATTTCAATACCAAATCCAGGATTTATTATTACCGTAATGGAGAGAGCTATGGCAATGATTCCAACTATTATCTGCAAAATTCTAATGCCTTTGGAAATGTTCATTTGTGATTCTGTTTTCATTTTGAATGAATTTCATTAGATCTTTTGCGTAATTAGGAAGGAATCAAAATATTCTGAAAATTAAATTAATTTTTATAAATTTTATAAATTTAATAACATTATTCTCTTTTATCTTAGATCAGATATATAATATTTTACATGGTTACTAATTACGCAATAGATCTAAGTTAAGTCTCTAATCTTTTATCAACATTGTGCTATCCATTTAGGATAAATATAGAAATAGATTTAGCTTTGTTATACATCTTTCAACATGTGCCAAATAATCCTGTCAGACTAGAATTATCTAGTGTACAGAAAAAGGAATTATTTTCATTCATGAAGAGTACTCGTGACAAAGAGCAATACAGAAGAAGAGCATCTGCTATAAAACAAAAAATGGAAGGAATACCTTACCGAACTATAGCCAAAAACCTTGGTGTCAATTACCGTAATGTGTATGGCTGGATTAAAAAATATAGAGAGTCTGGTCTGGATGGAATAAGAAATAAGAGAAAGAATTGAGGTAGAAAACCAGTAATATCTACCCACAAAAACAAAGAAATGATAAAAGACATAGTACTGAATGAATCACCCAGGACATTTGGCTATCTCAAAAATACCTGCTGGAGTATCAGACTTTTAGCTACTTATATCTCACATCATTACTGGAAATGAATGTCAGTCCAATGCAGACATGATGGAGAATAATTCATGATATGGGCATAGTATACAAACAACCAAAACTTGAACTGGAAAAAGGTGATGATTATGAGGAAAAGAAAGGAAAGATAGACATATACAAGAAGATATCGGCAGCTCTTTTAAAAAAAGATTCTACTAGGATTTGAAGATGAAACATGGTTACATCTACAACCATACATAACCAGGACATACATGAAAAGAGGAGAACAGCAAAAGATACTCCATAAAGGATCTAATGATAAAGTCAATGTATTCATAACCCTTCTCTATCCACTAAATGGAATCAAATTCAATACAAGCAAAACAAGAAACAGTAATGATTTCATAAACCATCTAAACAGCATCAAGAGATATGTACTCAAGAGAAGTATCAAGAGATTTATTCTTGTAATAGATAATGCATCATTTCATGTAAGCAAAAAGACAAAACACTATATGGAAAAACAATCAGAAGACTGGTTAACTGTACTATTTCTACCAACACGTGCACCATTCCTAAATATTGTAGAAACAAAAGTAAACAGAAATCTCAAGAAAGATATATGTGCAAACTATAACTACGAAACTGAATACAATCTCTTATGTACTGTAAGAAGGTATCTTAGATGCATAGGTAGTTGGCCTA
>CAWIYT010000207.1:0-15295 GCA_963840085.1 uncultured Nitrososphaerales archaeon | reverse complement strand
CTCAGTTTCTTTTTTATTATTATTTTTCTTTTTCCTTTAATAATATTATTTTCTTTGTCATTGAACAAATCAGTTTTAGGTCAAACGGATAATTTTGAACAACCAATTTCTGACTCCATATCATATAATTATGAATTTCTGATTTTCATATTTTTTGTTCTTATAATAGGAGTTATTGTTATATGGAAAGTAACTCACCGAACAAAAGAGAGACGCTATTTCTCTTCAGAAGTAAAAAGACAGATACTAAAGAATCAAAATTATAAATGTGCAATATGTAAAAAGAATGCTGGAGTTTGGGATTATGACCATAAAAATGGAGATAGGTCAAATAATAAGATATCCAACTGTCAAGCATTATATCCTAATTGTCATGCTAAAAAGACACGTGGTTTGTTAAAAACTAAAGAGAAATCTAATTCAAGATTACTAAAACTTTTTATCATTTCTTGTAATTATTGAATTGACCATAGTCATTTTAGCAATAGGAATAATTTTCATTTTTTAGTTCATAGGATAGATTAAGATAATTCTATTTAGATATTAGTAAATTTTTTTCATTTGTTATTTAGTCAGGAATATTTCTCATCTTCTTTTATTATTTTAAAAAATGTTCCGCGAAACTTAATTCTACGGATAAATTTTTTTATTATATTGAACGAAATCAGAAAATTTTATAAAACATAAAAAGTCTTACTATAAATTAAATAATCTTTTGATATATACATATATTAAATTGTTTCATTCTTAAAATTCCACTAGATGTCTAATATCAGAGAGCCACAAAGTCCTATCCATCCTCATGAACATAAGCTTGTTCGTTCATTGGGTTTGTTAGATGTGGTGATGATTGGAATAGCAGCTATGGTTGGTGGTTCAATATTTGTGCTAACTGGTCCTGCAATTGGACTTGCTGGAAGTTCTGTCATTCTTGCCTTTATCCTTAATGCAATTATTACTCTTTTTACAGCAATGGGTTATGCTGAATTAGGCTCTGCAATGCCAGAAGCTGGTGGAGGATATTTATGGGTGAGAGAAGGATTACGCCGTCCCAATGCTTTTATTAGTGGCTGGATGGCATGGCTTGCACATATTATTGCTGGAAGTTTGTACGCAGTTGGTTTTGGCTCCTTTCTTGTAAGTCTATTGCAGATGACAAATATCCTTACCATTGATAACCTATTTGGGATAATTTCATTGGACAAGTTAACTGCTGTTGTGGTTGTAGCAGTATTTACTTTTATAAACGTCAAGGGAACCTCAGAAACAGGAAGAGTTGGTACTATAATCACAGTAGTTCAGCTAGTAGCAATTATCTCAATTATAATTGCGGGATTGTGGATAATGTCATCTCATCCTAACTGGCAATCTAATTTTGCAGATTTTTTACCTATGGGTTTTGCTGGACTCGTAGCTGCAATGGGTTTAACTTTTATTGCATTTGAAGGATATGAGATAATAGTTCAAACAGGAGAAGAAATTAAAAATCCTAAAAGAAACATTCCAAGAGCAATTTTCATATCTCTTGCTCTAGTTGTAATCATGTATTGTCTTATTGCTTTTGTTTCTATTGGTGCCATTTTTCCTAATATACCTTCATGGCAATTCATTGGTCAAACATGGTGATTTAGGTATAATGAAAGCAGCAGAATTATTTATGCCATATGGTGCATTCATAGTTTTAGCAGGAGGATTAGTATCTACTCTTGCTGCTTTGAATGCAACTACTTTTTCATCAGCAAGGGTTGCTTTTGCAATGGGACGACATTATAATTTACCTCATCGATTAAGTGCTATTCATCCAAAATTTAAAACACCTTATGTTTCTGTTATATTATCAGGTATTATTATGGCAGCAATGGCTTATGCTCTTCCTCTTGAAGATATAGCTCATGCTTCTGCAGTCATATTTTTACTTTTATTTACTCAAGTTAATCTAGCCGTAATTAGTATACGAAGAATGTATGGCGATAAGCTTGATTATGGTTATAAAACACCTTTTTTCCCATATGTTTCCATAATAGGTATAATATTAATGATAGGCTTGGCTATTTATCTTTTAATTATTGCACCACTTAGCTGGGCTATTACTGTATTATGGGTTTTAATAGGCTTCACTATTTATCGTATCTTTACATTTAAAAAAGAAATAGAACACTATTCTCCAACATTAACTAGCGAAGGCAACCTACAAAGAAAAGGTTTTAGAATTCTACTACCATATACTCCAGAAAATCCTGATAGACTAATACGATATGCAATAAAAGTTGCCAAAGAAAAAGATGGTGAAATTAATATCTTAAGAACAATAACAGTTCCTCATCAGACACCCCTCTCAGCAGGAATTGCTTTTGTAGATTCAGCAAGAAAGACATTTGATTCCCTTGAGGAGATATTAAATAAAGAGAATGTAGTCTGGCATTATTTTGTAAGAATTTCTCATGACGCCACTGAAGCAGTTCTAACAACAATAGCAGAACAAAAAATTAGTTTAATGATTACAGATTATGAAACTATGAGAAGTAACAAAAAATTACAGACATTGATTACATGTGATACTTTGGCAATTATTCCTCATAGTGAAGACTTCATTGTTTTGGAAAGGCAAAATAATGCCAATGAAATAAGACTGACAACAAAAGAGAATAAAAAAAATATCGTGGTTTTATACGATAATGGAGATAATTCTGATGAAATATTAAGGGTAACAAGCTGGTTCACAAATACTGAAGGATTCCAATTGAATGTAATTGCGATAAATAGAAAAGGGTCCAATAATTATGATAATGATGAGAATGACAACAAAAACAATCCTAAATCAAAGAAAAAGAAATTTAGAAACGATAATGATGCTTCTACCTTTACGAAACGGCGAGAATTTTTCCAAGAATCAGGTGTTGAACTAAATGAAATTTATGTCTCGGAAGATGTTGAAAAAGATAGTATACAATTTGCAAAATTGATATTAGAATCGATTATAATGTATAATCCAGATATAGTAATAACTGAATCAACTATAGGGAAATACAATTTGTTTACTAACTCTAAATTTGCTAATTTATTGATGTATCAATTGAATTGTCCAATAATAATTGTTAGGGATTATACTATTCCATTGGTTAGTATTGTAACACATATTATGATGAAAATTACAGGAAATCTAGGTCCTACTTACCTTGTAAGATTAATGAGAAATAGGATAAAATAACTATAATAAGAAATTTTTTAGTAATAGTTATCACAATAAATAATTCATTTCTAAGTCTTTCATATTTATTGTCTTAAAAATCTTTAATTAAGGTAATAATGATTATTATTATTTATAAAATTCTATTTTTCATTCATTATAATATTTTAGTGACATACTAATGATGATATATAATATGTTTTTTTATAAATTTTAATAAATCTGTATGGTCATCAATATTATAATATTTCTTTAAATTTTCTATTATATAATTTTCATAAATAATACTATTTTTTTGTTTTATTTGTTCATTTCCATTTCTTTCCATACTAAATTCTCTCTGATGATTATATTTATATTTTCAAGAATTATTTTTGGAAAATATTTACATATTTTTCTTCTTTTATAGGCAGATGGGTTTTTTAATTAAAAACTTTATAATAATAAGAACAATATTTAGTTCCAAATAAATTTTCGATGCTAAGTTAAGTATCATATTTTAGGCCAACAACCAAAACATCTTAGATACCGTCTTACATTACATAATAGATTATTTTCTGTTTCGTAGTTGTAATTGGCACATACATCTTTTTTCAGATTTCTGTTTACTTTTGTTTCTACTGGATTCAGGAATGGTGCACGTGTTGGTAGAAATAGTACAGTTAGCCAGTATGACTGTCTTTCTATAAACTGTTTTGTCTTTTTGCTTACATGAAATGATGCATTGTCTATTACAAGTATGAATCTCTTGATACTTCTCTTTAGGTACATATCTCTTGATGCTGTTTAGATGGTTTATGAAATCATTGCTGTTTCTTGTCTTGCTTGTATTGAATTTGATTCCATTTAGGGGATAAAGAAGTGTTATGAATACATTGACTTTATCGTTAGATCCTTTATGGAGTATCTTTTGCTGTTCCCCTCTTCTCATGTATGTTCTGGTTATGTATGGTTGAAGATGTAACCACGTTTCATCTTCAAATCCCAGTAGAATTTTTTTTTAAAAGAGCTGCCGATATCTTCTTGTACCTCTCTATCTTTCCTTTCTTTTCCTCATAATCATCACCTTTTTCTAGTTCAAGTTTTGGTTGTTTGTATACTATGCCCATATCATGAATTATTCTCCATCATGTCTGCATTGGACTGACATTCATTTCCAGTAATGTTGAGAGATATGTAGCTAAAAGCCTAATACTCCATGTATTTTTGAGATAGCCAAATGTATGGGGTGATTTGTTCAATACTATGTCTTTTACCATCTCTTTGTTTTTGTGAGTAGATATTACTGGCTTTCTACCTGCATTCATTCTCTTGTTTCTTATACCATCCAAACCGTGTTTTCTGTAATTGTTAATCCAGTCATACACATTACGGTAATTTACACCAAGGTTTTTGGCTATTGTTCTGTAAGTACTCCTTCTTCATCTTTTGCTTTATAGCAGACGCTCTTCTGTATTCCTCTTTGTCACGAGTACTCTTCATGAATCTATTCAGTTCCTTTTTCTGAGTATCAGATAATTTCAGAATATAGGATTTGGGCACATGTATCAATCTAAACATTCAGAGCTAAAGTTCTTTCTATCAGAGTATGTTAAAAATACTAATGCATGTTGATGATATATGAGATACTTAACTTATATCCTTTTTAATTTGGTTTTGCTTTATAGAAGTCTACAACATTTATTAATATTTCTTAAAATAACAACAAAGAATTGTATTGAAATTTCTAGAGGATTCCACTGAATCTAACATAATGTTCAGGTACGTCTAATTATACTTTTTTATCATAGTTCATATTAAATCTAAACATGTGAAATTTTACAAAAGATATTCTCTAATTATAAATTATTAAACTATAAGATTTCTTTTTATTTTTTAAAACATCCATAATCAATGATTTATTACAAGAATATAACTAAATTCAATTTCTTATTTCTTTCATCACTAGTTATTCTTTATTTATTCATAAAAATAACATTATGAACAAAAAATCTGGATGATGACTGTTATAGCTATTTCAATAACAAAAACTTAATTTATTATGTTACCAAACCCTGTTATAATGAGAAATCGAAGCCCCCAAAGCCCATTTATCTACTAAACCATTCATCATTCCATAATTTTGAAATAGCCATATACACATAAAAAATTTGTTTTATTTCTGTATTAAAATCAGAATTATTGCATAATAATAAGATATAATCTAAACTAAAATAATCAATACACATACCATAATGACAATTTTCTCAAAACAGTAAAGCAAGAAAATTATAAATTACTCATTTATAATTAATGTATTTAATTTTTCAATGAGATCATCAGTTTTGATTGGTTTCTGAATAAAATATTCTTCACCAATTTTCTCTGTTCTTTCTTTGACGAGTTCATTTAAGTGAGTATTAGTATTTGTTATAGCAAGCCTCATTATATCTAATTGTTTAGCTAGTTCTTCTATCTCAGTAGTGCCTTTAATATCAATTTTAGAATCAAATTTTCCCTTTGCAACATTTTTCATTATATTTCTTAATTTTTGTATTGGATTAGAAATAGAATTTCCTAAAACTAGAGAAGCAACTATAATAGAAATTCCAACCAAAACCCCTATAATAATAGTTATATATTTTAAATTTTCAATAGATGCTAAAGCTTTTGTTTTATCAATTTTTACAACTAGACCCCAATCTAATTTATCTATATGCCTGGTTACAGCCAATACTGGTATTCCACGGTAATCTTTTGTTTCTGTAAAGCTATTTTCATTCTTTAAAAGTGACTGAATTGTTGGCGTATGTGTTTGATTTTTACTAATTGTTAAATTTAAAGATGCCTCAGGATAAAATCTAAGGGGATTGATAATAAGAGCATAACCGTTATTATCTTTCTTTGCTAAAATAATCTCACCTATAGAAGTTAGTTTTTCAAACGCTTTAAGCATAGATAAAAAATCCTCTAAATCATAGATTATAGTTACTACACCCAAAAATTTATTATTGTGTATTAGTGGACCGGTCAAATATGATTTAAGTTTCTCATTTTTATCTTTAAATAAAATAGATGCATTCTCTTGATTTTTTCCATCTATAAAAAATTTATCATCTCTATGGCTTGTACCAACATAAGCATTATTTGTAGAAGCAATTACTTTACCAGATGGATCAAGTATCATTATATCTTCAAAACTCTTGATTTCAGGTTTTATAGAGTTTATTGTCTGACTAATGAATTTTTGAGATCATTTTATTATTATTATATCTATCCAGCTCAACTTTTAATTGGTATCTACTAGAAACTAATTTTAGTTTTTCAATATTCTGATTGAATAGATCTTAATTTTTTTCCTTTAAATTAGCTACAATTTCCAATTCTTTCAAGATTTCCTTTTTGAGTAGTTGCTCCATGTTTATGTAATTGAAAACTCAAATCAGTAATGGGATTAGAGATATTATTAAAAAAAAAGATTACAAGTTTAGAGCTTATCTTCATGGTATACTTTTTATATATTGATTTTATACAAAAATATATTGTTTTTTTATGATTCAGCCAAAAGATATTAGAAATATCAAATATTTGATTAGTCTATTTTTAAAATAGACCATATATCCATCTATTAGTTTAAAGTGCAATTGTAATCACAATATTAAATTTTCTTATAGAAAAACATTTTGAAGTCTTTAGCCTGATAATAATTATTAATATATCTTATTAATTCAAACTTATAGAAAATAAACAAAAAATGGTTTCTGTAGTATACTTTATAATAGCAATGTTCTTTTAATGAAGTTTTATTATCATTTATTATCATCATAAGAGAATTCTAATTTATGTTCTTAATGTAATGGTTTGATATCATATACTAACTACAAAATTGTATCAAAATTAGTTGACTATCCTCCTAACCCATTAACCAATTAGGTTCATATACTTTTGAGGAGAATATCAAAGGAAGGAGTTCCTAAGAAATGCCAACAAAGTTAAAAGATACAGTAGAAGATTCATAGACATCAAATAACAAAATATAGGTCTCCTATTAAAATTCATTGAATATGTGTATGGGATAAAACAATTAATTAATTACTTTTTCATAGATTAGAAGAATTCAACCTTTGCTAATACTAAGGTTCAGCAAATTAAAGATAAGTAATTCGATTTATATTTTAATTGTCATAGTATGATTAAAAGATGATCAATGCATGTCGATTAATTAGAAGATGTAGAATATGACAACATTTGTCTATTGTTTTAGGTATAAGAAATTAAATAAAATATATTATATTGATCAAAAAATTACATATTATTAAACAGAAAAAATTGGATTACTTTGCTAAATTTTATAATCATTTGCCATTAGTTTCAGCTAGACCTTTTGCAACTTCAGTGATGTTTGAACCAAGATCTAAATATAATTTATCCAATAGATGATATTTAATGTCAGAAGGTCCAGAAGTAAAGATTATTGCAGATAAAATATCATCGCTATTAAAAGGAAAAGAAATTGAAGATATCATGTTTAAGAATTTGGATATCCATATCAAAAATAAAATAATAGGATCCAAATTAGAAGATATAAAAACATTTGGAAAAAATCTCGTCTTTAAATTCTCTTCAGGGATTTATCTTCGTAATCATATGATGATGTGGGGTAAATGGAGGATCTATGACAGATCAAAATATGACAATGGATTAGTAATACCTCCAGCTATGTGATCCAAATTGAACAGCCATTCACTTCTAATAAAAAAAGGAAAAAGATGTAAGAAATGACTCTCGGGTAAGATTAACAATTATCAAAGAAACCGTATTAATAGAATTTAATGGTCCAATTTTACATTTTTCAATTGATAATCCTGCAGAAAAAGAACCAATAAAATCGCTAGGACCAGACTGCTTAAATAAAATATTTGATAAAGAGGAATTTAAAAGAAGATTATTATTACATTCAAAACAAGAATTATTGATTTCTGAAGCTTTACTGAATCAAAAAATAATTGCAGGCATTGGGAATAAATATAAATCAGAAATTCTATTTATTTGTAGAATTAATCCATTCAAGCAAATATCTCAACTTGACATAATAGAACAAAATCGTCTATTTGAAGAAATTCCTAAATTACTTAAATATGGATACAAGAATTCAGGTAGAACCAGACCATTATTAAAATGCGAAAAAAATTCTTGGAATACTAGACATTGGGTATTTCGTAGAGCAGGTTGAGAATGTTGGATTTGCAAAACAAAGATTAGGTCAGAAAAAAAATTAACTTCTCGTTCAACATTTTGGTGTCCCTATTGTCAACAACAACAATAATTTAATTTAATTATAATATTTTTAAAATTAGTAATTAATATCACTTAATTTTTTATAAATTCATTTTTTAAGTTAATATAATCATCATAAGAATACCGACTATAAAAATAGTTTCGATACTCTTTCAATTATTCTAAGCTTTATCAAATCCTTCATTTTAAGCGCTTCTTTTGAACTTCAAAATGTATCAAAATTAGTTGATTATAATTAATTTAAACATTTACGATACCATTTGTATTTACATGATGTGATGGAACAAAAGTTTTTTCATCTAATAATTTTTATTCCCATAATAATAGTATTCTTTGATTTGTTTCTTGGTTGCATAACATTTATTTTTGTATCCACTTTTTAATAGCTCAGCAGTTTTACTTAATTTTGTTGTTTGTTTATTTTTACCTTTGCAGATGTAATAACTCTAATTTTAATAGTATTTGATAACATTAACTTCAGAGTTCTTTCATTGAATAAAAATTTGATGCATCACATTGTAAAGAAAATTTTTATATATTATTAGGTGATTGTAATTTTAATGAAAGATACTAAAATTGTGCTTTGTTGCGCAACTATGAAAATCGATAATATGATATAAAATTTTGACAGGAACAAATTGTCAATATTTATTCTTCATATAACTGGAGATTCACTTTTTTAATCAAAATTGACGAAAATCATAGTTGCGCAACAAAGCATAAAATTGTGGTTATTTTTATAGTTAATGTATTTATCTTAACTGGTGGTAATTTTATCTCTATATCAAATGTTTTTGCTCAAGATATATCAAATAATTTAGAAGAATCTGATGTTTATACCCAAATATCCAATATACTAGACAATACTGAAAAGAATTTAGGTAATGTTGTTCAAGCGATTAACTCTGGAGAAAAAGATAATGCATTAAACATTATATTCAATATCACTACGAATATTAAAGAAATAAGAAACGGATTAAATCTAATTGTAGATAATCCAATTCATGGTGGAGATTAGATTAGTAATTAATTAAATTAGATAATTATATATTGTAACTTTAATTCAACGCATATTTAATGGCAACATTTTTTTAATTGTTATTGTATTGATAAATAAAAGAATTATCTAAAAATGGCTACAGTGGCGAAAGTAATTTTTTTGAAAATTTAACTATATATAATCTATCATCAATTATTTATTGTATTTTCTAAAATATTAAGTATAGTAAATATTTCTTTAATCTTAAATTATATTGTCAATCGATATTTTATAACTAAGATATTGAAAGAATCTTCACATACAAATATCATTTAGTGTCATTAAATAGCTATAAACTTGTTTCAAAATTCTTGAATGTCCTCTATTTACTGATCATTTAATTTTAATTCCTTTTTTCAATTTTACTATAGATTAACAACAAACATTGGTATATTATCTTTGGTCACTATTAGGATAAGGATATTCCATTTGGCGAGCAGTAGCCTGTCCTACTTCAGTTCCAAAAAAGTGACTTACAATACAAAGAGCTAAATCTATTCCAGCAGAAACACCTGCAGATGTAAATATGGGTTCAGTCAATGTAAATCTAACATTTTTGAGAATTCGTGCTTGTGGTGCAGATTCTTGCAGAAAGTCAAAAGCTCGCCAATGAGTAGTTGCATCTCGTCCATCTAACAAACCTGCTTTTCCAAGAAGAATAGAGCCAGTACATACTGATGCAATTAATCTATCATTAGTAGTAGTAAATTGATTACCAATCCAATCTAAAAGAATTTTATTTTTTGATTCTTTACGTGTACCCCATCCACCAGGTATTATTAATAAATCCAATTCTGGACATTCACTAATGGTTACATCAGGAGTTAAACGTAGACCACCAATTGCTGTAATTTGTTTATTTGTTTGAGCTATTAAATATACTTTAAATGGTGATGATTGCTGTAGTCGTAGCTCCTCATTTAAACGAGTTACAGCAAATACCTCAAAAGGTCCAGCAACATCCAAGATCTCTACATCATCAAAAATAAGGATTCCAACAATTAATGGAATTTTTTTATTCAATATAAAACATATAATAAAATCTCTTTTTTTAAATTTTCTTTAGAACCTTTAAAAAAAATATCTAATATTTTATAAATATATTATATGGATATTGAGATTATTGTTATATATTCTCCATTATTTTAGTAGTATCTTCATAGGTAAAGGCTTTTAAAGTTACAGTACGTGCATTATCTTGACTTTCAATAGATAATAGACAAGACGTTAATGTTTCATCAGTAGATGCCTCTACTACTGATACCCCATCATATTTACCAAATGTATAATATGTATCTATTAGTCTACTACCAGAATTTTCTAATTTGAATTTAAAAATATCAACTCGTTTTGGAGATTCTTTTACAATTTTTTATTCCCTGATCAGTATATTCCAGAGAATTATATAGAAAGACATTAAATGTGGGTAAAAAACTATAAAATATAACCTTATCGTTTTGGTATATCTAACAATTTCTGCTTTGTTGCACAACTATGATTTTCGTCAATTTTGATTAAAAAAGTGAATCTACAGTTATATGAAGAATAAATATTGACAATTTGTTCCTATCAAAATCTTGTATCATATTATCGATTTTCATAGTTGCGCAACAAAGCAACAATTTCAATAACTTGATAATAATAAGAATAATGTCTAGAACAATAAAAATAATAAATAATTAATTTAGTTATATCATGACTTTGAAGATAAGGTCTTCAATATTGACAGATACTGTTAAAGAATATAATTATTGTTTTTAGCTAACTACAAAATTGTATCAAAATCTATCCTCAGAACTCATATTATACCTTATGAATATCATACCATAACTATAAAATGTTCATACTAGAATAAAACATTGACACTAACAAGATATTATCTAATTTTTAATCTTTAAAATTACTAAATTATATGTAATCCTTATTTTAAATGAATTACTTTAATAATAAATGTCAGAATATCCTTATGAAGGTAAGATTCATAGTGATGACAAAGTAAATTACTGTACTGTTTATTCATCTGATGGAATAAGAATCGGCAAGGTGGAAGCAGCATTTGCAGAATCTTTTATTGTAAAGAACGAAATGGAAAACAAAGAAGTTAAATATGAAATTCCAAGGCTAGACATTGCAAGTATAATTAATGGATCAATCACTCTCAAGCTAAAGAAAAGTGATGTAGATCAAAATTATGAAACATCTTCCATTAATAAAATATAGAATTTTACTTTAATTCTTGAATTTAAAACTGCAGTAAATATTTTTGACCTAAAGATATATTAATATATATTATGTTACCAAATCCTAATATAATGAAAATTCTCTGGAATATCAAAATTATTTATTTAAATTTATTTAATTTATTCATTTTCTCTTCAATATTATATTTCAAATAAATCTAAAAATGAACCTTTTTGAATTTCATTTTTAATAAAATTAGACACAGCATCACCATACTTTCTTATACTTGCTTTATCAGCATATTTAGAATCTGAAGAAGAAAGATGGTTTAAACGTAGTCGATAATCTTTTAAAGGAAAGTCTGGATCTATTTCTCCTTTATTATCTAATACTTCTACAAATTTATTATTTGTTTTTGGAATAGTATAATATCCTTGAGAATCGTCAAGATTGAATGATCCAACTGCTCCTATAATGTTATTATTATAGTAGTAGGTCTATTTTCCATAGTGAAAGGATCAGTAAAATCTACTTCTCCTTGATCATTCACATAAATTCTAGAGAACCATTCCTTTCCAAGATTCTTATCAGTATTCAAGCTTAGACCTTTCTTACTAGCTTGCTAACAAATACAGACTATTCTGTTATACTCCATTTAACAGAATCTTTAATGGCTTGTTCATCTATCGATTTGTTTTTTCTCCTACTGCTGCCACCATCAAATTCAGCTCTTTTGTTCAACCTTGTAATTATTACTAATTCATTTTATATATTAAGGATTCATATTTTATAACTTAAAATATAATTTATGTACAAACTAGATAATTAATCTGCACCTAGATTTGTTATAGTATATATCTAATAGCCTTAAATATTTTAAATTAAAGGAATAACCATTTTCCTAATGAGAATCCCAGAGACCTATAGGAATTTTATATAGGATGTCCTTCAAAGAAACCAAAAAGATCTTCAAAAGATACTAAGTTAAGTCTCTAATCTTTTATCAACATTGTTCTATCCATTCAGCATAAATAATGAAAAAGACTAAAACTAATACTACTATTAGTTTAGGAATAAAGAGTAGAATGATCCAGTTAGCAACTCTTTTAGATAGATGGTCAAAATAAATAAATAAACTTAATAGTATTTTTTGAAAAATTTTCCTCTACAGCAGTGTATTCTTTTTTCCACGGTATAAATAGTAATTTTCTGCAATTACTTTATACTAATTCTTTAAATAATATTCCTGGACTTAACTAAAGCTAAAGCTTAATTTCAATAACAATTTTTTGAACAACAAAATTGTGTCAAAAACAGTTGACTATCCTCCGTTTTCACGCTCACGAATAATTTATAATAGACTTAAAAATCTCTCTAGATTGTTCTGAGGTAGATAATTTTGACCTCACGATTTACAATTATAGATGCTCCCTCAATTCTAGGATTACGACCGACAGGAGTAGAATATCTACCAGAAGCACTGAAGGCAGCAGGTCTGATGAAGAAATTAAATGCCGATTACGGAGGAAAAGTTTCTCCTTTGTCTTATAATTCAGAGCGGGACAAATAACGCTTCTACTAAATCCCGACTCAATCAAAACATTTTCGCTACAACTTGCAGACCCAGTTTCTTCTGTTATTCGTAGCAGACGATATCCAATTGTACTAGGAGGTGACTGCAGCATCCTGATTGGAAATCTTCTAGCCCTCAGACGTTTGGGAAGGTATAGATTATTCTTCATAGACGGCCACGCTGATTTTTATCAACCAGAAGCTCTTTAACAGGGGAGGTTGCAGATATGGATCCTGCAATTGTATCTGGTAGAGGTCCAGATGTTTTAACTAATATAGATAATCTTAAACCACTTGTCCATGATCAAGACATAATTCTGTTCGGATACCGTGACAGAGAACAAGCCTCAATCTTTGGAAGTCAAGATGTTCGAAATACCAATATTCATTCATTTGATCTAAGAGCCTATCCCAAAAATAGATAAGAATATCACTGCCCGTTTTTTTCTCTTATATGTTTAACATTTGAATAAAAGTAAAAAATATGTAGAACAATTATACGCATTCCAGAGATCTTGGAATGAAATTAAAAATATTTTACCAAATGAGAAACCAGAGAATACAATAGGTCGTCCCATTGTTCCATACAGAAAAGTATTTGATGGTATCATGTTTATCCTTAGAACTGGATGTCAGTCGAAAATGTTACCTAAAGAGTATGGTTCTGGTTCCACATGCCACAGAAGATTTCAGGAATGGAGAGAATCAGATATATTTGATAAATTATGGACAAGATTGCTACAAATATACGATTTAAAGAAAGGAATTAAGTAGAACTGGCAGTCTCTTGACAGCATATCAGTAAAATCACCTTTAGGGGGGAGATGACAGGACATAATCCTACTACTGACAGGAGTAAATTAGGAACCAAAAGACATATTTTAACAGATAAAGAAGGCATTCCTTTGCTACTGCTATAACATCTGCAAATACACATATCTGGTACTACTGCAATTGAAACCGTTGACAGCATAGTTATCAAAAGACCATCTTCAAAAGATACAACAAAATATAGAACAACGACAACGACAACGACAAGAATAAGAATAAGAAGAAAAATCAGAATCTATGCCTTGATAAAGCATATAATTCCAAAGATATACAACAAGAATTACCAAGAGAGGATACATTCCACACATACAACATAAAAGAGAAGAGAGGAGGAGAAGAAACTCAACCGGAGACATCCCACAAGAAATCAGTAGTAGAGAGAGACAAATTCATGGCATAACAATAGATCTCAGGAAATTATTTACAAGGTACTGAAAGAAGGATAAAAACTATCTTGGTCTTATCCATAGCAAATATCATAATAATTTACAGGAAGATAATTTTGGGATAGGCTCAATTATATCATCATTTATTTATCGTATTTCTTGTTGTAAATATAATTAAATTAGTATTTTTCAATCTACTCTTTCAATTATTATCCTTTTTTTCGTGTTTATTATTAATTATTTCATCATAGAATATAACATTATAAACCCCAAAATAATGCTTCGACTTCAAGTCCCACTGCTGACATCCAACTTGTGGAACTAATTTTATTTAATCTTTACAAGATATATTCTATACATGAAACCAATTTTCTATATAATGAAATGAAAACTATATAGTCAATAAGTATTAATCTTAATATGACTAGCAATAAATCTACCACCATGTACTTAACTAAAAAAGATCAATGTAAAAGGAAATTACCAATCAATTTAAGGAAACCACAGACAGATATCTAAACAACAGAGACAACCAAATATCAGGATACAGCATCCCAACCTCTCTCAAACACAGAAAAAATTAATCAAAATGTAAATAAATTTCAGAGAAGATAAAGAAGATCTTTGAAAAGAATACAAATATTTCCAGAAACTCTCAAAAACAATCACAAAACAATACAAGAAATACAAACAATACTATAGAATTACAAAAAAATGTATTTATACATACAATCATCTTATATTCAATTCTTTGATAACATCAATAAGAATCATACTGGAAAAATCTACAATATTCCACAAGATATTCTGAAACACATACCA
>CAWIYT010000206.1:0-5649 GCA_963840085.1 uncultured Nitrososphaerales archaeon | reverse complement strand
GCTCACACCCTTCACGCCTTCACAGTCATTTATGTTAGAGTAGTCTTCTTGGTCTACTTCATTATTCTCTTCCTCATCATTACTGCTCTGACTCTGATCAGGTAATTCTTTGACTAAAATCTTTGATTTGTCTGTTTAATGATAATTTTTCAATCACTTTAGGATCAAAGATTAAGATATTACCTTCACGTGAGTGTTTTGTTTTTGCCCCAAATACATCAGAGAGAAAACCCGTTATTGTGCTTCTGTATAAAGTTCCATAATCCTCTGTATGAAATTCGTTTGGCTTTTTCTCATCTTCTTTTCCTGGAATATTTTTAATCAACTCATTCCAGAGAGTTTTAAACTTTATTTCAGATCCATTATATTTGATTAAATCTGAATTATAGGCAATATAACATATTCAATAGAAGATTCTTTTTTCTGATTCTTTATATCGAAAAATTTTTGTAGAGATTCAATTATTTCTTCTAAACATTTGGAACCATAAAATAGTTGAATCAAATGTTTTACCAATTCTTTGTCCCTACCTTCAACTCCAATGTCAAGGTCTGGAATTGGATCTTTGAAATGCATTAGTCTGTAAACTAATAGTAGTTTTCTGAAATCTTCTAATTCTTTCAATAGTTCTTTATTTTGTGGTCCTCCAGTATCAGTTGGATTCAAAATTTCTTTGATGTCATATTTTGTTTGTCCTTTAAAACAATTGATAGGTAAAATCCTTGTATTAACCCCTTTAGCAATTGATTGGCTCAATGACCTTTCTGAAATAATTACCTTTTGACAGTAACTAAAGAAAAATTCTTGTTTAAGCGTATTTGGATTTATCTTTGGAACCCTTCCATTACGAGCATAACCTGTCTTGAGAATTGCCATTAATTCTGGTGACTTGTCTATTCTATCAGCTTCTTCCAAAATAATAGTACATTGTGCTGGCTCTACAGATCCCAACAACCTAAACAGATTCGGAGCTGTTGGATCTGTCATAATTACAGCACGATAGGCAATTGCTCCAAATGTATCACCTAATGAGCTTTTTCCACTTCCGTTACCTCCTACAATAAAATCATAATGGATTGTGCTAAACCTATCCTGAGAGTAAGATAAGATAACATCAGCAGCTATAAGAGTTAATTTGTAATCATCCTGATTATTAAATTTCGAAATAATTGATTTACTTTTTTGGAATAAATAATCTCTATCGACATTGTTATTAATTATAAAATCTTTATAGTGATTGATTTCTTCCAAACCAGAAAACTCGTAAGGAGTATAGGGATATTCTTCTCTTTCTGGAGGTCTCAAGATCCTGCTATTTTCTTCAATATTTTCAACTAATTCAAATTCTTTTTTTCCATGATTATATTTTGTAAAGAATGGTAAACTACCACCACTTAGAACTAGCTTCATGTAATTCTCCCTTCCCCATTTGTGAATATTTGAAGGTTACAATTTCTTTTTTCTCTTTTTTAGATTCATTATTTTCTTTTTTATGACCTTTTATGTCTTTTTTTATTATATGTTTTGCTTCAAGTATTTTTGGTATTTCTTTTAACTTGGCAATTGTATCACTGACTACTGCTGGCTTGGTCTGATAATAATTCTAATAGATATGAATAACCTGCAACCTCCTCTAGATCTTGTTTTTGATATGTTTCTCTTAATGTCTTGATTCTGTTATTTCTTTCTTCATCACCTATTACTAGTTCTTTGATTATACTTTTCTGCATTATCATAGCTTACACCTAATTTCCTTAGCCATCCTGAAAAATAGAGAACAAAATCATTTCTTATTCCCTCATGGTAATAAGGCTTAACTCTAGATATTATTTCATAGATTGTTTTTTCATCAATTTCCTTAAGATCCACTAGCTTTTGATCATTATGTGATTTGTTTTGGAAATGAAAATTACTATTATTATAACTTTTATTTCCGTTCTTAAGTATGTCTATTAGTTGTTAATTTGTTCTCTTGACAGAGCAATTGGATTGATTCCATTTACTAAAGTATAGTCATTATTATTTTCTGGATGAATAGATGGTGGAACTACAATATATCCTCCTTCTCCTTTTAATCGAATCTCACTATGATTATTTTGTTATTAGAAGATGAATCTTTCCATAATATAGTATTAGCTAGTTCATCACCAATAGGAAACTCTTCAGGATCAAATCTAAAAACAAAATTAGTATTGCCAGAACCTGTTTTTATTTTCATTGTATCTTTAATGGATTGTACTAGTTGTTTATCTACTGATGACAACGAATCTATTTTTTGAATAAAATAGTCGTATGCCTCCTGACCATCAATATCTATAGCAAAAATAGAGGATATTCTTCCTGTTATTATTCCTATGTTATTGTCTGAATTTACAAACCAATTTTCTAATTGCTCTTTTGAAGGATGTGATACTGTAAATGGTTTCCAACTAGGAATAGAAGGCTGTTTACTTTTTGGCTTGAGAGATATAACACTAAATCCCTTAGCAGTATAAGCTAAGGCATAATCATATGTTGATTTTAATTGATCTGAATTAACCATCTTCTTATTCTTCACCTACTTTAAATTTAGGAATACAATTCCTACAAAGAAATAGTGAAATTTTACCAAATTGTCCTACATCTAATTTAATTTCATTTGTTGCCTGTTTATAACATCCATTAGCTTCACAGATTTGTTTATTAACCTCTTTAACTATTTTATTATTAGGTATAGATGTCTGTTGTATATCTATTGACCTCCTGTAATAGATTCGCTTGATACTTGTTTAAGGGAACGGGAATCAAGCGCATCATTAGTATTTTTTGTTTCCTTTTTTTGATACAATTTTTCAATTATCCGTAAAAGATATTTGCTTCTAGGAATGTCTTGTCGTTCTATATCAATTTTTTTTATAATTTCCTTTGGAAGGGAAATTCCAATTGGTTTTGATGTTGTCATCATTAATAATATTATTAAGATTAATAAATAACTCCATCTAGAGGTACTTTAGAAGTGAATAAATATAACTACGAAATAGATAATACAATTTTTCAAATACTTCAACAAAATAATACTATGGGTTATAATGAGTTATATAGATCTGTTAATCTCAAATTCTACGTATCCGAAGGATCATTTGATTATCATATAAAAAAATTATTATCGTTAAATCTTATTGGTAAGAAAGATTCTTTCGTTAGAGGAAAGCCTGTATTATATTTTCTTACTACTGAGGGTAAACGCCAGTTACAAATGAAAATTGTGAAAATTAAATATAAAAATGAACAATCTAATTTAATTTTAAATGATGATGAAAGAAGAAGAATTATGCTTTATTTTGTATTATTTGTTATGGATACATGGGTTAAAGAATACCAATTTAATAGATATGAATTTGATAAATTACTTTCATCTTTAAATTTAAAAGAAAAAGAACTTAAAATTAAAGAGAAGCAATTTTATCAACTGCCTTTTCGAAATAAAAAGGAATTTGGAAAAGAAAAAAGAACTTTATATAAGATACCAAACCAACTTTTAGAATCAATAGATGAAGAGTATCAAGATTTTTTTTCAATAACTAAATTGGAATATTTTTCTCATAACAATCGACAAATTGGTCCCCCAATTTTAGGTCATATTGATGAATTCCAAATTACATATTTGCTTAATGAAGATTCTGAACCTGAGATCGTTTATGAGTGTGAATTACCAGGTTTCTCGAAAAATGATATATTATATTCTAAAGAAAGACCAATATTTGAGCATATTAATTTTACAATAAATGAGGTAGAAGAAATAATAGATTTAGCAGAAAAAGAAGGAATAATCAAAGCATTAAAAATAGGTAATCACATTCGTTATGTATTAAGTAATCTGAATTTACGAAGGTTCTTTGAGGATTTAAGTGATTTTTATGAGATTGTAGATGGTTATATTTTCAAAATTTGGCTAACTAGAAAGCCAAAGAAGGAAGAAATAAAATGGATGAATCTTTTTAATGGAGAAAAGAATACAGATGAAATTCGAAGAATCACTTATATTGATAGACATAATCGTAGTAAAACAATACTTAATAATAGAAAAAAAATATGGGTTTATAATCATGGATTAGCAATTCAAAAATATTACAATAAACTTTTAAAAAAGTTCAAGAAAGTTAAAAAAATGAATTTGCCACTTATTGAATTATTAGAAATGGTGTATCCAAAATATTTACGTCTACCTAACCATCAATGATGAAATTATATCATTTCTCTGATATGTTTGAGCGATAGAACATCTGGTTTTACTTGTGCCAATAATGGATTTTGTTGAATCATTGAAATTATCTGATTGAATTTATTATCCATTTCTTCTTTTACTATTTGTATTTGTTGTTTTAATTCTCTATTTTCTCTTTCAAGATCCAATTCTTTAGTATATTGTTCTGCTAATGTTGTTGTTAGACCACAACGTCCACAAAACTGTTGTGATGGACTTAATGTTTCAGTACATCTATTACATTTTCTGGTTTTTAATAG
This sequence comes from uncultured Nitrososphaerales archaeon, assembly GCA_963840085.1. GTDB lineage: Archaea > Thermoproteota > Nitrososphaeria > Nitrososphaerales > Nitrososphaeraceae > TH1177. Next base: position 1,146 of record CAWIYT010000206.1, on the reverse strand, counting down.
ATATTCATTTGTTTGGTTACTTGTTTTCCTTCTTCACTGATAGATAAAAGAGTATTATCCAAATCTTTACCTGAAAGATGTATATATCTTCTAACAACTTTTGTGCCGTGTTGCCAACCAAAGAAAACACACATCTGAGCTTCTGTAAACCACTTGCATAAGTGGGTTGCCCGTGAATGTCGCAACAGATAAAGTCTTTTGTGTTTGTCAAATTTTGCGTTTGATAAGGCTTCTTCAATTATCTTTTGAGCTCCTCTTAATCCTAGAGGTTGATTATTGTAGTTAGTTGCCTGGCTTATCCATAAAGGAAATTGTTTTTGATGCTTTAGGGGATGTATATCTAACCATTGTTGTAATAATTTGGCAAATGAAACAATTCTAATCCTTCTTTCACCTGTTTTTCCACGTAATATCAATATCGCACCATTTGTATCAATTTTGCAATCTAGATTGGAAAGCCTAAGAAATTCTTCAGGTCGACTACCAGATTCGTAAAGACAAGCTAAAAATGCTCTTTTCTGTAGTGTGGGAGTATTTTCTATAAGTATTGGAACTTCTTCTTCCTCAAGATACTCAGCAATATCCAATCCCCTTTCTTGACTATGTTTATCTTTTCCAACTTTAACAGAAAACCACTTGACGCAATCAGGATAATATTCATTACTGCCATATACCATCTTGTAAAATTTTTTTATAACAGCTCTATACTTTTCAATTGTTTCTACTTTGTATTTTTTGTTATCCATCCATTGAAAAATTGCTTTGATATCTTCTTTCGTAAATTTAGATAGTGGTTTATCAATTTGTTTCCTTATTTGGATAACTATACTAATACACCGAATAATAGTTAGAATGCTTTGATCTTTTTCTTGCATTATTTCAAGAAATTTTAAAACATCTTTTTTATCATGTTCATCTAAATCTTTATGTATTCTATCAGTCCAATAATCTAGTTTCTTCTTTCTGTTATAAAGATCTCGCATCTGATTATTTTCAAATAGTTTGACAATTTTATATTTATCGCTAATATTATTTGTTTGTAATACTGTTAAACTTGTTTCTTTTTTAGAATTGATAGATTCTTTGTAATTCCTATTATTATAGTAGTAGTCGTGGTAGTCTGTTGAGGTGGGGATACGAACCGAG
>CAWIYT010000205.1:0-27752 GCA_963840085.1 uncultured Nitrososphaerales archaeon | reverse complement strand
GGATCTATACTATTATAATGTAAGTTTAAAATTGGTTAATACCATCAGAGGATAGTCAACTGATTTTGACACAATTTTGTAGTTAAAGAAAAAGTAAATCAATCTATTATTGCGAATTATTTAAACTATTAGTTATTACATATTAAACTATTGGATTAACTAAATTTAATAGCAGCAGATGAAAAAGTAAAAAGATGTCAAATCAACACGATAAGGAAATAAAAGATAAGAATAAAATTCCAACGATTGTGCATTTTGAAATCCCGGCAGATGATGTAGAACGCGCAAGAAAATTTTATTCCACTTTATTTGGTTGGAAAATAGAAAAGATTGAAGTAAAAAAAGATGGAGAGACAATGGATTATTGGATGATATCTACCTCTACGAAAAGAGAAGATAGTAGTGAAAAATCTTCTCATCTAGAAGGAGGTTTGATAAAGAGACACCATCCCCAACAACCAAACCTGAATTACATAAGTGTACCATCGATAGATGAATATTCCAGTAAGGTCAAGGAATTAGGAGGTAAAGTTGTATTGCCAAAAACTGAAATCACAGACTATGGTTTCTTTGCTGTATGCATGGATACAGAGAACAATGCATTTGCATTATGGGAAAGTAAAAAGTAGATAAAAATACAAAAGTTATGGGGTAAAATCATTCAACATAGTGGTCATATATTACTATCTCATAATCATATTCTGGTTTAGTATTAGGTATATTATTTGGATCTAATGATGATTTTTCTATTATAAGTTAATAATGAAAATTGAAGCAATATTCTAAAGCATCATTTATCTCTTTGAACTCTTTAAGTTCTTTGAAACTCAAATCAGATGCTTTTCTTATTTCTACTTTTATCATTATATATGTTAAATTATATCTATCATTTATACTGCTTATTTGTATTTCTACTGTTTTAAAATAATGTTTCATGAATTATTTCAATTCATACCGCTATTATCAAATTTGGAATCAATAATATTTTTTACAATTACAATTTTTTCTAAAATCTCATCATTAAACATTTTGATATTGAGAAGATGTTCATTAAACTAATCTCTAACATATTGGAAACTAGAAATTAAGAGAATACTGCTACTTTCTATCTTCGCTTCAAAAGGATCCTCATCTTTTTCATACTATTGCAAAATAGATATACATTAATTCAGATGTAATATGGGTTCTTAGATGTATCAACTGATTTTGACACAATTTTTCAGTTCAAAAATAGTATTTCCATATTTTATGGAGAATTGAGACATAATATATATAATTACAATTGGACATATTGCTTATTAAGAATATTCATTGAATATTTTAAATATTATACAATCTTTCTTTTGAATGGTGCAGAAATTTTTAATATGATTATTTTTATTAATTATTATTGAATTATATTTTTCCAGATTTGGATACCTTTTCTAATCCATCAACAAATTGGAATGAATTAGAAAAGAAAGGTGAGTTGTTATATACTGCATATATCTTGCCTGAATACTCGTATCTGAAAAATAGATTTGGAGAAGAAAAAGCAGATAAGATCACATATAGAATAATAGACGGTGGAGAAACATGGGTTACTGCTGGAAAACCAATTTTCATTCCAATGGAAAAGATTCTAGATGAAATAAAAATTGTGCCAACTTATGAAATAAAGGCACAAATGGATACTTACAGATTTGGTTATATTAAAGTAGCATGTGGATTTGGTGGTCACACAGGATCTCCGCATCCAATGATTGAGGGACGAATGACTGTAACAATTTTCGGTGATTCAGGTATTAATGAACCTATTGTGTATGGTTGGTCACCTTTAGATATTACAACAGAACAAAAAGTAGTAAAAGAATATTCTATTACTCCCTCCTTCAATATGGCTCCTATTATGGGAAATGAAATTAACATAGAAGGTGAATACAAGAAACATATTGAATATTCACAATTAAAACCATTTGTAACAGTGATGGGTGCTCATACCTCCAAAATTACTTGGACTTATAAAAAAACTCCGTCTATGGAACAAATTGAAGGAGGTCGTGAAGGTAGACTAATTGTGAGATTTGATAAAAATTCAAGTTTTCTTAAAATTAAGGTAGATGTATATGTTAAGATAAAAGAGAACTTTCGAAAATGGATTACAAGTCTTAGTAAAAAGTGGTCGGAAAGCGATTTTAAAGATATGGCTGAAGAAGAATTTTTGTTATCAAGAGGGCTTCAGATGACATACGAAGATTTACATAAAAAAAGATTTAGATCCGATTTTGCAGATAATATTATCAATAATCCATTAATGGAAGAGAATAAATCAATAACTCTTGATGTTAAATCATAATAGATAATTAAATACCAACTAATTTCTTATCATATTTTCTAAAACTAATTATGTTATTTACTTTATTATGATAGATAAACTATGAATAGAATATCCATATTCATATTAATGAATTATTTAAAAAGTGATTCTGTTACTTTTATAATTAATCTAAATATAAGAATTGAAATTTCTATTCAATACTTTTTAGGCGCCTAAAAATTTTATTAAAATATTAATTTTGAAATTGCAAGAATTCTCATTATAAAAATGAAATTGAAAGATATATCATAAAGAGTGTTTTAGATGTAGAAGAACATAGGAACAATTAAAAAATGTGATTAAAGACTATAGAAGAAAGAGAAAAACAATAAGAATGGTTATGTTCTGCTTGTATTATCTTATATAAAGAGGTCAATCTATTGAGAGTAATCTTGGCTATTGATTATAATTTTTTTCTACGTCTCAAAATTAGATTAGTAAAAGTAAATTATGGATATATAATTTCCAATAGAGTATATTCAATTTAATTTCCCAACTAGATTATTTATTTATCAAATTTTATGATCTATTGAATGATTCAGAATTTATATTAAATATCTTTATTACCAAAAAGTTAATTACATATATATCAGATTTTATATTTTGTTGAGTCCAAATAAAGACTCTCCAAATAAAGACAAAGATGAAATTGATCAACATTATTTAGAAGAATGGAAAAAATCAACAGAATTATCTATGAAATTTGATTCTATTTTGATGGATCTACGCAAATATGGTTTTACTATCATAGCGGGATTAATTACTGCGAGTTCTTTTCTCGGATTTTCTGTTGATAATAATGAATTTTCTTCTACTAATCTAATTCAAATGGGGGTTATAGACATATTCATGATTTTAGTAGTGATTCTTTTCTGGCTTGATATTTATTATCAAAGTTTGCTTTATGGATCAGTTTTACGAAGTCGTTTTTTAGAACTATTTAGACTAAATTATCGTTTAAGTACATACCTGTCTGGAATATACACAGGCTCAGGATTAGGAAGATCAGGAATGGCAGATATGTTATATCTTATATATGGAAGTTTTTCGGTAGGGATATTTTTTTTAGGTCTTACAGTGTCATCCTAACCACTTGTTGATACAAATTTAGCCGATCTTAAAACAAATTTACTGTTATCGCTAATTATTACATTGTGTCTTTCCATTGCTGCGTTGCTTGGTATTGGTATCAAAGTAATCAAAAAACGGAATACAAAACTGGAAAATATAGGTAAGAAAATGGAAGATGCGATCTTTGAAAAAAATTCAGAAAAGGAGATATTTAAATTCAAATCCCTAAGTGAGGCAGAAAAAAGATGCTTGGAATTGGAAATTTATAAAGAATTTGGTCACAAAACATAAAATAAATTAAATTGGAGGGCTTTGAATTCTCATTATAACAGGGTTCGGTAACATAATATTTTAATAAGATTATTCCATAAAATATTTATCTATTAACAGTCTTGTAATTAATTTGGTAGTATATAATGTAAAGTAGAAGTGATTATTTTGGATTGGTTGTTTCTGAATGAAGTTGTTCATAGATAATAAAACAAAGTAATTAGCGTTAGTTTACACAAATAACTTACAAATGTCTTTACAATGCTATTAACCAAACTTTCAAATATACATTTTTTCTACTAATTATAATTATACTAAAGATCTAACTTATGTTATATTATTATTATCTACGTCTTTATCAATAGGTCTATATCTATATCTCTTTATCTTCAGAGACTCAGTCTTTGCAATATTTCATTTGGGATTAAAATTACCTTATAGAATCTATTGTCTATTAACATTCTTCCTACTATAATCAAGCCATGTCTACGAAGTAATCCTATAGGTGAATTTGGTGGTTCTTTTTCCCAGTCAAGATTCGTATCATCACTGTATTTCTTCACAATCTCTCTGTATTTTACTATACCTCCTTTTTCCTTAATTAATAAAAGTACTTTTTGTGAATCTTTTGGGAGGGTATTGATCAAATCATTTAGGCGTTGAGAATTAACAAGCACCTTAACAATTCTCTTTATTTTCTCCTTTTTCTTACCTTTTTTATTTAAAAGCAATGAAGTAGATATTCCATCTATCCACAAGTATGGAAACTTATTAAGAATTCCCTGTAAAGTTGATCTCTTGCTTATAATTATTGACTCTGCATCCTTTACATATTTTTTCTCAAAATAATCTTGGATCTGTTCCACAATCTCTGGTGTTATAATACCTTTAGGAAAATTTCTATTATTATCGTATACCTTTATCTTGGTTATTCCTGCTAATCTATAATAGTCTTCCCATGGGAAGATCTTTGCCATCACAAATCTTCCAGGAATATATTTTTCTATATGTTCTGGAATAACCTTTACCATGTATTTTTTCTGGTTTGATTGATCCTTAAGAATAATTATATTATCTTTTCTTCTATCTATTATTTTGAAGGTATCTGATATTATCTTCCTCATACCCAGTAACTTACCCACCAGAAGGCGGTTATTGGAATCCTTTGAAATAAAATCTATAAATTCATCAAGTATTGTTTTTCCAGTAGCAGGATTTATTCTTTCAAAGATAAACCATGGCAATAGTTGTTTATAGATAAATTCATCACTTTCAAATTCAAGATCCCATGTACATTCATCTATTGAATTTTTAATCTCATCTTTGTATTTCCATTCAGTATAGTCAGCAAGGATCTGCATAAAGTTGTCTTCAGTAACTGGTACTCTTTTTTCCATAATAACCAGATCACCTATTGAATATATTGAAAAGGACTTTATATTTCTCTAACGTTAGTTAATGATAAAGAAATTAAGAAGCTGTTGTGGGCATGGTAGTATTTTATTTGCTTTCAAACTTGATAATAAGAATTTTCCTGATTTATTAAAGAGCAATTTATTTTTATATTATTATTAGAATGGTTTATTTATGACTAAAAAATTTACTTATGGATATATAATAGGTATTGTAATTGGTGCATTATTATTAATAACAAGTAATAATACTACAGCTGCACAAGATCAAAACAATACTACCACTATTGCAGGACAGAATCAAAGTAATACTACTACTACCACTATTGCAGGACAGAATCAATTTAATCCTGTCCCATTTAATGAGATACCATTAGTTGTAATCAATTATACCTATGGTCAATACAAATTTGGAGCTGATTTTTCTATTGATTTTGGAGATAAAACAATAATTGAACAAGATATTAGTGCTACATCTGTTCCTAATATGAGATTAGATAAAGATGATACTAACTTATATCTTGAATTGCAATGTGATAGTAACGATATATGTGATACCAGTTTAGCTCCTGAGTCTGTAAGTATCTATTTAGTAGATGATGCTATACAAGATATTCATATTGCAGAAAATTCTATTCCAATACTACAACTTGGAAGCAACAATTGTGGTAGTCTTTCTATAGAAGATTGTGCAAACTTTGATTTTTCTATTCCTGGAAATATAATACTTGGTAACTATAAAATTGTAGTAGAAATGTCTTTTGATGAAGCAAAATGGATATTTATAAATCCTGTTGAAATAGTAGATTCAACATATCCAAGTAACAACAATGTGACAGTTAGATGTGATGATCTTGCTATTGCACTGATAACATGGGATCTACTAATAGGTGGAACAGATGAGCCAACTAGAACAAATATTGAAGATATGCTAGGTGATGAGAATGTATCACCTGCTTTAATAACTGATATAATAGATCCACCTCTTGAAAGGCTTCTAGGTGAGGTTAAAGACAAATGTAATAATCTTGATGAGAATGTAGAACGGGTTCTTGAAGAAGTAAACTTTGCGTTTCTTCCATGATCTTTTTTATGTCTGTGTACTATAAAGTAATTTAATTAAAATTTTTTCCATATTTGAGAAATCTTAATTAATCGTTTTGTTGTTGTTGCGCATTAAATATCATTTGTGCAAAGAAATCATCTATTCCTATTATTTTTGCAATTTGTGAAGGTCCATATTTTAATATCCTTTCAATTGTAAAACCATCGATCTGTAATATTGCATTAAATCTTTGGAACTATCTAGATGTTCTAATCTATCGTCTTTCCATATTGCTATTTTTATTTGATAATTTGTGAACTTTTTTCTACTGTATCTTTTAACTTTGTTGGCATTTGCTTGGAACTCCTCTTATTACATTCTCTTCATAAGTATATGAGCCCAATTGGTTAGCGGGCTCGGAGGATAGTCAACTGATTTTGACACAATTTTGTAGTTCAAACATTAAAGAAACAAAAACTTATACAAAATTGTAAAATAATTGATTAGAAAATAATTTACTAAAACAATCGAATTCAATATTTCTAACTATAAATTAATAGTTTAGCTCTCATCAAGTATTGATTTATCCAATACTCAAATTTCTGAGAACTTATCGTTTTTAATTGATTAAAAAATATACTTTTAATTCATTCAGATTAATTGATAATATAAATGCAGACAAACCTTCTTATAGATAGCCTTTTAGTTAAACCTAATACTAAGATTCATCTAACTAAATGGAATCCAAATTACCTCAAACGACTGGATAAGGAAGAAGCAGAAAAAATACTAAACCAAAATCTAATGAATCAGATGTCAGATTTGCAATACAAACTTTTTGCAGATAAAAGTCAATCATTACTAATAATTTTACAGGGGCTATCTGCAGCTGGAAAAGATAGTACTATAAGAAGTGTAATGGGTGGTTTCAATCCACAAAGTTGTAAAGCTATACCCTTCAAGGCTCCAAGTGAAGAAGAGCTTTCCCATGATTACTTGTGGCGAATACACAAATTAATTCCTGCAAAAGGTGAAATAACAGTATTTAATCGCTCTCACTATGAAGATGTTGTAGAGGTAAGAGTACGGAAATTGATACCACAAACTATCTGGTCTAAGAGGTATAAACAGATTAACGAATTTGAACGCTATTTACATGAAAATAATATTAAAATTATAAAACTATTTTTGCACATAAGTAAGGATGAACAAAAGAGAAAATTGGAAGAAAGAATGAGAAATCCTCTAAAACAATGGAAAATGACAGAAAGTGACATAACTGAACCCCATTATTACGAACAATATATGAAAGCATACGAGGAAGCTCTGTGTAAATGTAGTACAGGATGGGCTCGATGGTATATAATTCCTGCAGATATAAAATGGTTGAGAAATTTTGCAGTGGCACAGATTATAGTCAATACTCTTAAAAGTATGAAATTAAAAATTCCAAAGGCAAAAGTTGATATATCTAGATTTACAGAAACTAAAGATTAGTATTAATTAAAAAATGTATAATATTATGTTTATTAAATAAGTCTAATAATAAAATAATAAAATAATTGTAATTATTACCTTTATTAATTATTTATTAAATCCATTATCTATGAGTTAGGGCTTCGAATTCTCATTATAACAGGATTCGGTAACATAATATATTAGTTTTTGGATAAAGTTTTAGAGTTAATTTCTGTTTTTTAAGAGTCTATATGACCTATGGTTCAATTGAGAAGGTGGGATTTGACATCTTGTTTTGTTGTCTATACTTTAGAGAATCATAATATTAGATGAATTCTTTTTGTATATCTTAATCTTGTAAATATTTATTATGCTATTTATTTAATTTTTTACTGCATTTATTATATTTATAATAAGCTATAATGTTAAAATATATTCATGAATAACAATGGCGAGAATTCCCAAATGTCAACTAAATCTACGTTAATAGAGGACAATAACAAAGAATCTATTGACAAATATAAAGAAAAAGCTAAATCCTTTACAGATAAAATAGTAAATAAAATATCATATATAGATGATATCAGGAGAAATGAAATTGCAGTAGATAAATCATCGAATGTAAGATTTATAACTTTTGGTTTATTTACTTTGATTGGTTTTATAGTAGTAATTTATGCCATATTAGTCGCGGTAGTAGCAGACACAGCGATTCAATCTGCAAATGTATTTTTTGTAGTTACTATATTGAGTATTTCTATATTGGTTGGAACTCTTGTATATCGAATCGGTCTATCAAAATAGGACATTATTTTTTAAATATATTCTAAATTAATCCATATTAGTATACGGGCTCGGAGGTGTGTGAACTGTTTTCAACACAATTTTGTAGTTCAAAAATCGTATTTTAAAAAAATTTATAATATTATTGAATATTGCAATAGTCACTCATATTTTAATCCAAATCTAAAAAGATGGATAGAGTAATTAAGCATTATCTCATTGAGAAATAATGTTTCTCTTCCAACAAAAAGTAAAATAATCAAAATGTATCAGTAAATAAAATTACAGAAGAAAGAGAAAAAGAAAAAGAAGTTGAAGAAGAAAAATAGTACGATCAGGGGGTGACAAGCGAGAACCACATCAAGGAGTACAGCAAAGAATCCAGAATTAACAACATCAACATTATCATTTAATAGTGAAATATCATATTATTAACTAGATTCAGCCCATGAGATCCTATCTTACTTGCAAGCACATTGGTAACAAGCTAATTTTATCTGGAATAATTATATTCATGTTTTCTTTATGTATAACTGCTACTGATTTGCCTCAAACAATTGCCCAGAAAGAGATATTATCAACATTATCGTCATCTTCACTTAACTCTAATGTTACAAATGATTTCTTAACGTATTCAAATTTCTCATATGGAGTAAAAATAAAATACCCTTATGGCTGGGAACAGAGAGAAAACACTGGAAATATAATCAATTTCCCGGATGATCTTATAGTTGTATTTTACTCTCCGAAAGAAAAATACTTAAGCAACTATCCGGCAGAACTCAAGATAAGTGCATCGAGTTCGAGCTTATTAAGTCAATATGTTCATGCTATTAATGATATTAAAGCAAATTCAAATCTTAAGCTTATTGGATCACATAATACAACTATTGCAAATCATCCTGCCTACAAATTAGTATATGAACAGAAAGTAGATACTGGCAGAAATATTTCTATTGAAGAAGTCACAAAAATTTTTGTTGAAGGAGGCAATACTCTGTATACTATTACATATGTGACACAAGAAAGTTCTCGGCATTATTCAGAGTATATTAAAATTGGACAAAAAATGATTGATTCCTTTGAAATATCCTTTGCACGTACATTCAATCCACAGATAACTATAGATGGAAAATTGGAGAATGGAGAATGGAAGAATGTTTACCCAAAAGTTCCTGATCTTATTCACATACCAGAATCGTTTAGTCTTACTCTTATTAATAGAACTGAGCTGCTCCCAATAAATTACAACATTACACTACGCGGTATAGGTGATGATAACAATATGTATCTCTTAGTTAAAATTAAAGGGCCGCCGACATCTAATGCCGGTACTATAACCACACTTCTGTTTGATCCTGGGACAGGCCAAATCAACGATATGTTAAGAATATATCCTACAACCCAATATACTAATGGTAAAAGCCCATTCGAAGATGGTTTTCTGAACAATACTGCTAATAGATTTCAAGAAGATATTATATATGGAGGAACTAGAGATGGTTTTGCTGAAATTTCCTTTTCAAATGGAACTGAAATTTTTGAGATAGGTCATCCATTATGCTCTGGAGATAAATATGATATATGTGTGAGTCCAGATACTGCAGTGGGTTTCTCATTTATGCTGAATACAACCGATGATTCTGCTATATGGAATCCTTCTGCAAAATTAGCCTTTTCAAGTGCATTCGGATTATACTATCAACAGAGATCCGCTGTTCCAGCAACTCTTATAGTTACTCCAGTATATTTTGTACTCAGTACTTTTGAGAGATTTAATACACCTGCTGAACGTGAAATATATCTAAAGGTACTCAATCAGGATGAGGCTGATACTTTTCTGAAGGCTCCTACAAAAGAACTACTTATGAAAATTCTAAGAGGTGCTTCTCACGATGATCTTTTAAAATTATTAAGAGCATTTCCTGCAGATGAGGACATCGCTTTGTCAAAAGTACTTGATGCAGAACATGCACGAGCAGAAATATTAAATAAACTTACTCCCTCTGAACGTACAGAAATATCAAATAAGCTGCCATCTTCCAGTTGATCATCCTTCTAATTGGATTAAAGTAAAAAATAAGTGTAGAGCGAAATACTCTAAAAGACAATGAAATTTCATCAAATGATTCTCATCTTATATATTATACCTTACCTACATATTACAACGTAATTCTTAGCGGGAAATAATAACAAAATATATATCATGATATTCAACAGTCGGCTATTATGATAATCATTACCTGATACCTATCGTTAGAAATAGTCGTTCTATTAATCTATCCTAAAGTAATATCTTTAACAATCAAATATGACTGTATATTAATATTGTAATATGTATATATATTATTAAAACATAAAAGCATCGTTATCAACACAGGCTCGGAAAGCTTCGAGCATGACATATAATTGGGATCGGTAAACTTGTTTTTATTCTTTTGGTAACTTATTATAATATTTATTAAACAATTTGTAATAGGTACGTAAATTTAAAAAAGGATTTGATTTGTTTCTGTAAAAGAAGTTTACTCCAGGCAGTCCTGAATAAGTGATTTAACTTTTTAACGACTGAATCCAGTGAAGAGATTGAAAGTTTGTGAATCAAAACTTGCTATTACCTTTTGCAATTCCTCACTTGGATTTCCGTAAACATCCAATCTATTTAATTTTGAAATATTGAAAATCTTTGGAAGTATTGTTTTGGATGCACCGCCAGTAATGTGAGCAAGTGTCACTCTCTGAATTTGTGTATGTTTCATGGACCATACATTTTGTTTCGGATCTATTAAGATAAAACTGATAATTTATTGTGTCTGGCTCGTTATTTTCTACCATTCTGCTCATATCTTGTATCAGTTTCTTGAACTCTTCAATTTTTCCTTTTTCTATATTAAATTCTGCTCTAACATTTATTTGATTAGTATTCATTTATTTACTCTCTCCAAATTAAATTAATTATCTTTTTTATCTGTTTAAGATTTCAACGAGCTATTAAATTAGGTTAAATGATATGTAACTCATATTTATAAGAAAAGAAGCGATTTGATTATTCATAATTAAACCAAAAATGTTTCGGTACAGAAAAATTTATTCTATGTTGTTATTTTTTCCTTTTCTTAAATTTTTTTTAGACAACATACTAAAATTTTTGAAGTTATACCATTACCTAGCTCATTAAAACATCCTCTAGGCCATTATTTGCGCAGTGGTCTGAAGCCTGCGCGAACGTCTTCTGAAAAGAGTTGTGGCTGTTCCCAGGCTGCAAAATGACCGCCTTTGTCAAGACTTGTTGTAATAAATAAGTTTAGGATATGCTCGCTCTGCCCAGCTTCGTGGAGGAGTATAGATATCGTAAGGGAAGGCGCTCACGGCAACTGGGATCGATACATTTTTCACGTCGAAAAAGTTTAACTTGTTTTCCCAATAGAGACGAGCCGAAGAAATCGCAGTATTCGTCAACCAGTAGAGCGTGATGTTATCGAGTATATCGTCGCGTGTAAGGCTTGTTTCGAGCACATCGTCTCGTGTAGGGCCTGTTGGATGCCCTTCAAAGATACCTGACATAAGCTCCAAACTAAGCGCGTCGTGGTCGAGGATCCAGGCGGCTAGGCCAACTGGTGAATCTGCAATTCCATATAGTGTCTGTGGGCGGTTTCCCATCTCAAGTGCGTAGGCTACACCTTTAGTAAAAAAGAATTTCAGCCGCTCGAAAGCGTGTCTTTCGTCGGCTGAAAAATCGGATGGCATAGGACCGCCAATCTGGATTGCCTTTGAAACATTGGATGGAACAGCACCAGCCATGTTGGTGTGAATACCGATCAATTCCGGAGGTGCCTGTACACCTATCTGATCGGTGATAACCGCACCCCAATCGCCGCCTTGCGCTCCATAGCGTGTGTATCCGAGGCGCTTCATGAGTTCTATCCATGCACGTGCAATGCGGGTGGGGTCCCAGCCCGTAGTGGTCGGCTTTCCTGAGAACCCATAGCCAGGCATTGATGGAATCACGAGATGAAAGGCATCAGATGCAGTCGCCCCATGTGCTGTGGGATTGGTCAGTAGATCGATAATCTTCAGCTGCTCGATGATCGACCCAGGCCATCCGTGCGTCACGATGAGCGGCAACGCATTCTCATGTTTTGAGCGAACGTGGATGAAATGAATGTCCAGCCCCTCGATCGCCGTAATAAATTGTGGCAGGGAGTTCAGTTTCGCTTCGACCTTGCGCCAATCGTGTTGGGTTGCCCAATATTGGGCGAGTTTCTGAATTGTCGCGAGCTGCACGCCTTGCGACTGGTCCGTGACCGTTTCTCGTTCAGGCCACCTTGTCGCGTTTATGCGCCTGCGCAATTCGATAAGATCCGCTTCCGGAACATTCACATGAAAAGGACGAATATCGGAGTTGTTGATTTTATTCATATCATTACTTGTAATATCGCTGTTATTCATAACCCCAGGTAAAACTGATGGTGCTGTTTGGTTTATTGCTGACGCTTCTCTAATGTTCTTAAGAATATTCGGTATACCAAAAGCACCCAGCCCAAGAAATAATGATCCTGCTCCCATAAGTTTTAGAAATTCCCGCCTTGAAATTCGTTTATCTTTCAAACTGTCTTGATCATCAGACATTATTTATAACATATTAAAGGAAATATTAAAACTTTTATAATAATTGTAAGAATTCTTAAAAAAAATGAGTAAAAAGAATGATAAATGTATAATTTGTAATTACAAGAATAACATATAATTTATGCCTCCTATTGCTATTATATCGAAATATATAATGAGTATGAATTACAATACAATATACCAAAATTCAGAATATTAATTTTTGATATTTATAGGTAAAGGTTATATATTTAGAATATGTTCCAAACCTATGGACCTTTTTGCTAATATGTTAAAGTTGATTCCAGGAGGTTATGAATGGATATTTATAATATTAATAATAGTAGTAATTATATTTGGTGCTAAGAAAATTCCTGAATTGGCTCGCTCATTTGGCAAGGCAACATCAGAATTTGAGAAAGCACGTATACTAGCAAAAAAAGAAGTTGATAAACTTCATGATGCAGATAGAGTAACTCGAGAAAAGTTAGAATCAATTGCAGATACTTTAAGAATAGACTATATCGGTAAGGATGACGAATCCTTAAAGAAGGATATAGATGCAGCAATAAAAAGAGATAAAGAATACGACATCTAAGTAACATTTTTGATATCTTGTTTAATGAGAGAACTTTAATTTAATTTCTGGAATAAATCAAAATAATGATGTATTAGGTAATGAAAAATCTTTAGATTCATATCTGCTTGGTCCCATTGACTAAATGGCTCTATAACTAAAATTTAAGGCTTGGAGGGCTTCGAGCATGACATGTAGTTGGGATCTGTAAACTTGTTTTTATTCTTTTGAAATAACTTTTTTGTTAATAGTTAGACTAAATAAAGGAGAATTGGTTATGATTCATCCAGCATTCAAACACCCCCATAAAAATAGGATTTCCTAAGGCTACGTTTAAAGAACCATACTAAATTCGACAAAGATAAGAAGACTGCCCGTAGAATAGGACAGTTGGGAGGTTTCCGTATCTATTAATTTGTTAACTTATTTCCAAAGAATTTGGATAGCTGGTCTATTGCAAAGTCTGGACGCTCTTCAGGTATCCAGTGTCCTGAAAGTGGAACAGTGACTCCAGTTACATTCGTAGCTAATGATTGTAACGAGCTTGCTGCAAAGTTGCCAGGTATGTCACCACCTAACCCTGGATAAATGTCACCACCTAATGCTAATACAGGTATTGTTATCGGAGTTTTGGCTGACTCAATATTTTGTTCTGCATCCACTGGAAAAGCTCTAAAATATTCAAATGCTGAACGCGCTGTGCCAGGAGCTGAAAAGTGATTTGCAAATATATCTATATCATCTTCTGTAATTGCAGATGGATTATAAGCTAACTCTTTAAAGAACCATGACAGGTATTCTCGTTCTTTACCTTGTACTAGAAATTCAGGCAAGTTAGGTGTCTGATGAAAAGCAAACCACCAAGGTCCATTCTCACCAAACTCTGGCGGTAGAAAACCTGGATATGGGAAATCCATTATAACTAATTTACTTACATTGTTAGTATGTGCTGATGCATATGAATAGGCTGTCTGTGCGCCTACATCATGTGCTACTAGAAGAATTGGTTGATTAAAACCTAATTGAGATACCAATTGATAGATATCTTCAGCAGTAGTCTTACCATCATAACCAGTTATAGGTTTTGAAGAATCACCAAATCCTCTAAGATCAGGCACTACAACAGTATAATTTTTGGCTAATGCTGGCATAATATCTCTCCACTCATACCATGATTGTGGAAATCCATGCAACAGTACAACTGGATCTCCTTTACCTCCAATTACATAGTGCATTTGAATTCCATTCACAGATGCCATATGATGAGAAAAAGTAACACCGTCTATAACAAAAGAGAGATCCTCTAAAAATGGTTGTTGTTGTTTATCTTGTGATAAACTTTGTTTAGTTTCTGATCTTGGTAATTGCTGATGTTGTTGTTGCTGCTGTTGCTGTTGTTGCTGCTGTTGCTGCTGTTGTGCTATTGCAATCTGATCTTGATTTAATATTAATAAGCTGACAATTATGATCATTGCAAAAAGAAACGTATGAAATCTAATTGTTAAAGAAGGAAAAAAGATCTGAGATGAAGAATTACCTTTTTCATTCATTGTTAAATCTATGTATGCGTATATAATAAACATGGTAGTAAACTACCATAATATTGAATTATCTTGTACTATTCGTACATGGACTATCTAAGGCACTATAAGATAGTGGCTAGTAATCAAAATAGAGAATATAAACTATTTACAATGAGAAAGTCAAATGAAATGATATTTAAATTTCAAATTCCAAATCCTAGTTTTTACATTACTTTTCAAAATATATTACATTGCTTTAACCCATTTTTCATATTATTAAAAAATTCTTAAATCTAGTTTTATAATTCTACCTATATAATGACTAGTACAAAAAAGCAGATTCCACTATATCCTCTATTACTGATTAATTTTATAGGAACTCTAGGTTTTAGTATAGTTTTACCTTTTTTGGTATTTCTAGTAATTGATTTTGGAGGGAACGCTATAGTTTATGGAATACTAGCGGCGGTTTATCCTGCATTTCAATTAGTTGGAGCTCCAATACTAGGAAGATGGTCTGATATTTATGGACGAAAAAAAGTTCTTCTTGTCAGTCATGGAGGAACATTAATTGGTTGGATATTTTTCCTTTTTGCATTATTTTTTCCTGTTGAAAATCTTTTTAGCATTGATTCTCCACTTTTTGGAGCTATTGTTATAACTATTCCTTTAATTGTCTTATTTTTTGCCCGAGCTATTGATGGAATTACTGGTGGTAATGTGTCTGTTGCCAATGCATATCTCGCAGATGTTTCAACAGATGTGAACAGAAGCAAAAACTTTGGTAAAATGGCAGTATCTTCTAATCTTGGTTTTATTGTTGGTCCGGCAATAGCAGGAATTTTAGGTTCAACTATTTATAAAGAAGTTTTACCTGTCCTGGCAGCTCTTGTTCTCACTTTAATAACCTTATTTGTAATAGGTTTCACTTTAAAGGAATCCAAGCCAGCAGCAATGATACAAGTTCCCCAAAAAGGAAATATTGGAAAGGTTTTTGCACAGGAATGCAAGGAATGTTACACGATTGTCAATCCTAAAAAAATTAAATTCAAAGACGTTTTCAATCTAAAATATGTTTCATTCTTGCTTTTCTTGTATTTTTTTATCTTTCTTGGGTTTAACATCTATTATACTTCATTTCCAATTCATGCAGTTGGTAGTTTACATTGGTCTATAACACAGATGGGAGTATTTTATGCAATCTTAAGTGGGATGATGGTTTTGATTCAAGGTCCAGTTTTACGAAAGGCATTACAAAAATTCTCTGAGGAAAAATTAGTTATAATTGGTAGTATAGTTTTAGGTACAAATTTTATTTTGTTTGTATCAAATGAAACCTTCTTAATTTATGTGGCAGCAATTTTGTTTGCAGTTGGGAATGGACTTATGTGGCCCTCTTTTTTGTCAATACTCTCAAAGCGCGCTGGGTACGTTTATCAAGGAGCGGTACAAGGTGTTGCAAGTAGTTTTGGGAGTCTTGCAAGCATCGTTGGATTAATAATAGGAGGAGTTTTGTATAATTTAATTGGAGGATTTACTTTTCTAATTAGTGCTGGAATTATATTCGTAGTTTTTATCATGTCCTTTAGGCTATTGAAAATTAAAGAGTAGATTAAGTAGTATTAGAAAATGATACCATATATGATGACTTTTAACCATTCATTTCGTATTGAAGAGTTTTTACATTTTAGGATAAATCATTTTTAAAAATTATTTTGTCAAAGCATGTAAATTAATGCTTTAGGATGTATTATTGCAAAAGTATCAATAATCCTTTTTTACAAAGTCTGGCAATATTTAATTAATTCAAAATGCGAATATTCAAAGTCACTAAGAGAAATTTAGTAGAAATATCTGAACTAACCTTTGATCTAGTCAACTGATTTTGACACAATTTTGTAGTTCTATCGTTAGGAATAATATGCTCATTTCTTCATTTTCCAATTTTACTATGTACATCATCATATCTTTTTAGACCTACAATTTTCACGGTATTAAACGAGGCTATTCCTGCCTCAATACATAAACTCTCTATATCATGAGCACTTTCAGACTCGAAAATTATCATCCATTCATGTTCAAGTACTGACATGTAGAATGCTTCAATATTTTTTACTCCTATTTTGACTTATTTTTTTCCAGTTTATCTTTAATTTCAAGAAATACTTTTTTATTTTTCACATTGTTTATAGGACAGGATTCAGGATTGTGTATAGCAAAGGCACCAAAGAGATTTACCATCAGATATTTTTAAAGAAATGGAGATATTAAATTATATGATTTATAATTGCATATTCTTTATGGAATTGCCTCTTCTACAAAAAATTTCAATTTTATAGTATGTTATATTATAAATAATTTTAGAGTGGTCCAATTTTCAATCCTGAAGAAATAATCAAAAAAGAAGCAAGGGGAATAAATGATGATTTTTTAGGACAAGTTAAAAAATTGATGATTTATTACCTGATACCAACTTGTTATAATTATCTTTAGAATTTATTTATCAATCTATATAAGAGAAATGAAATCGATAAAAATCAGAGATCCGTATTTGTATTCAATTTTAAAAAATAACATACAAAGCAAAAATATTATAATGCTTGCAACAGAATAATGCATTATATTAAGGCATTGATAGAACCTCGAGCTAAAAATTATTAACTCTTCTCTTGATCAATTTTTTTCTATCCGGACATTAAAATCACTTTATCTTTGATTTTTTGTCAATGATTCTAACTATCAATATCAATTTTATTAAGTCAATTGTTAGACTATTATTTAATAGAATAAATCAAATGCATTAAATTATAATTTTTGCGGAGTAGTAACTAACTTCCCAAACAATTGTGATTCCATCATTTTTATGTGACCCATTACCATATCTTCAAAAGGATAAACTGTATCTATTATCGCTTTTATTTTTCCTTTACTTGTCCATTTAATTACCTCTTCTAATCCTGCACGTGTTCCTTGGGTAGCTCCGATAAGATTTAGTCCCTTAAAGAAGAGATATCTCAAGTCTAATTTTGAATCATATCCTGTTGTGGCTCCCGTAGATACTAAGGTACCTCCCATATTTAAGAGACTAACTTCTTGTGCAAATACAGATTTTCCTATATGTTCAAAAATAATATCTACACCTTGATTATTTGTTAAACTTCTAACTTTTTTATACCACTCAGCCTCTCTATGATTTACAACATGATCAGCACCTAATTCAAGGCATTTATCCATTTTTTCTTGAGTACCAGCTGTTGCAATAACATCACAATTGAACAACTTTGCAATTTGAATACCTGCTATTCCCATACCACTTCCACCTCCCATAATCAAAACAGTTTGCCCTGGTTGAATATTAACTCTAGTAACTAACATGTGCCAGGCTGTCATTCCAACCATAGAAATAGCCGCTGCATCTTGAAAAGAAAGATTATCTGGGATTTTTATAACATTGACTTCTGGTAAATATGTATATTGAGCAAATCCTCCCCATAAAGGACCAGTTTGAAAACCCCATACTTGTCTTTGACGACAATCATATTCTTTGCCAGAAGTACAATCTCTACATATTCTACAGGTTAGATTGGGATGTCCTACTATTCTGTCTCCTTTTTTTATATCTAAAACATTTTCTCCAATATCTACTACTGTTCCCGAAACATCACTTCCAGAAATGTGAGGAAGAGGAATCTTGATTGGTTCTCCCCAAATTCCCCAGAGATCATTGTAATTATAAGAGACTGCTTCAACTTTTATAAGAACTTGGTTATGCTTGATTTTTGGGATTTCTATATCTTCTATTTTTACAACTTTTCTTGGATCTTTATTATGCTCACGATATACAGCTGCCTTCATTTCACTATAAAAAATACAATATGAAATTTAAAGAATAGGTTTACAAAGTATTGTAAAAAAAATATACAAATAGAAAGTAGTAATAGCGCAATATTATAGAAATAAAAAGCAGTTAACTTCCATTATCTCTCTCTCTCCCTCACTCAAAGTATCTCTCAAATTAATAAATAAAATTTTGTATATATGATAATGCCTAATCTTGATCAATGGATCAATCAGAGTAGTAAAAATGAAGAACTGACAACGACAACAAACAAATTCGAAAATCATTTGCTATCTATTAGAGCTGAACATCAAACGAGGATACAATCTAACTTACATCCTACCTATAATGCATATCATGAAAAAATTGTGGAATTGATAAATTGAACTTTAGAAACATATAGAACAGCCAATATACATAAGACTCAACAGAATGAACAAATAATAATAGATAATATTATAGATGAACTTGACAAAAAAGAGATATAACTATAAACAAAAAGAATAGATCTCTACTAAAAGAGAAGTCTTGATGTATAGACAAGAAGAAGATACTCTTGATTATATTCTTTTTATAATCCATGACTTGACAGGTAAATTTTATTATTAAAATAGAGATTTTATTTACATTTTAAAGAAAACAAAGTACTTATAAAATAAAACTTCCAGAATTCTACCAAAAGAGTTGCATTATCTTTATTTGATAATCTATGAACCTTTTCTACTGTATCTTTTAATTTTGTTGGTATTTCTTTGAATTTCTCCTTTCTTTTTTACATTCTGTTCAAAAGTATATGAATCCCAATTGTTTAGCTGGGCTCGGAGGATAGTCAACTGCTAATTTTGACACAATTTTGTAGTTGAGAACTAGAAAGATATAACTTCAGCTAATCAAATTTAAAAATCAAAAGAAGAAGATGATAATAATAAATCAAGATATCAGATAATCCATCGTGCAATGTGATCGTTATCAATTTATTAAAAATTTGTTGATGATCAGAGAGTAGTATTTAATTAAAAATTTTGGTAATAAATAATAACAGAACAATAACAAAAACAATATTATAATTAATTAAAAAGAAAAAAAGAAATTTTTTTTATTTTATCTATCTACTGTATGATCTTTCTATTTTTCGTGCATAATTGAAGTTATTTTGCACGATATCGCTGTAATATCTTTGTGTGAGTTCTATTGATTTATTGAAATTTTCTATACCGCCTGCAATAAGTTCATTTATGAAATTTGTTGAATTAACTGTATAATCTTGTATGTTTTTATCTAGTGTGGTATGTGTTTCAGAATATCTTTGTGGAATATTGAAATTTTTCCAGTATGATTTATTGATGTTATCAAAGAATTGAACATAAGATGATTGATATGTATCAAAGACATTTTTTTGTAATTCTATAGCATTGTTTGATATTTCTTGTATTGTTTTGCTGATCTGTTCTTGAGATTTCCTGAAAGTATCTGCATTCTTTTCAAAGATTCTTTTATTATCTTCTTGAAATTTATTTACATTTTGATTAATTTTTTCTGTAGTTTGAGATATCTTAGATGCTGTATCCTGATATTGTTGTCTCTGTTGTTCTAGATATCTGTCTGTGGTTTCCTTAAATTGATTGGTAGTACTTTCTTTTACATTATCTTTTTTAGTTGAAGACATATGTACTGTATTCATCGTTAAATCATATTAAGATTAATACTATTGACTATATACTTTTCATTTCATTATATAGAAAATTGGTTTCCTGTATAGAAAGTTTCATGTATAGAAATATATCTTGTAAATAAAATTAACTCTGAGTTAGACACTGAGATTGGGACTCGACCTCGAAGTGTTATGTCAGGCGTTTGTACAATTATAATTAACAAAAAATTCTGTTTGTATATTTTTATTTATCTGTAAAGGTTTAAAATAATGAAATTGAAAATATATTATGCATACTGAATCAATAATTGAAATTCGAAAATTAAAGGAAATTAATATTGATGGTGGTATTGTATTTGATGGTTTTTACAATATTGGTCTTACTAGTATATAGCATGTGAATGTTTTATCAATTCTTTAAAAACTGAATTAGTTGGTATTCTCGATTCTCATATTTTTTCTCCCATGTCCGTAATTTATGATGGTAAACCACATTTTCCAGCTAGAATCTATGCAAATGAAGAAAAAAAATTAGGATTCTTTGTTTCTGAACTAGTTTTAAATCCATCAGCATATAGACTAGTAGCTGATATCATATTGAGATGGTCTAAAGATAATAAATGCAAGACAATAATAAGTATCGCAGGTAAGGCAATTGAAAAAGAAGATAAAACAATAACAAAAGAACAAGAGGAATCTTCTCTGAAGGTGATTTCAAATTCTCCAATTATAATGAAGGAATTAAATAATGTAGGGATTTTCCCTTTGAAATATGGAACCATTAACGGAATTCCTGGAATTCTTTTGAATGAATCAAATTGGAAGAATATTGACGTCGTTGTATTTGTTGTTGATGTCATAGCTGGTGTACCTGATTTTAGAGCAGCAGCAAATGTTGTTCAGGCTATAAGTAAAATTGTTCCTGAAGCCTATTGTGAAATACAACTATTGATTAAAGAAGCTGAGAATATAGAAAATAAATTAAAAATTATAAATAGTCAAGCAGCAGCCAATAAATTTGAAAAGCAAATGTATAGATAGACAAATTATTTATTATTTTACAAAATATGGTAACTTTAGAGATAAAGTAGTAGAATAGTATATCATAAATATTCCACAATTGGAAAGGCAAGGAGCGGACTTGCAAACTAAGATAAAAGAGCTTCTAATAATAAATTGATCGTTCTATTGAATAAGGATGATAAGTTATCTTAAAAAAACTGCTTAGTTTAGTTAAAACATTCTAGTTAACTAGGTTAAGCTCTTTATTATTATCTATGCATATATTTGATTCATTTCCATCGCTGTTACAACTTTGAATAAGCAGTAAAATTCTTTTATTCTGGAAAATATCATAAGGAAGAAAAGTGATTTGATTTTCTTTCCCTTTGAATTTTTCTAAAATACTGCCTGATTTATCCTCCAATGCAAACTTAAATGAGGTAAGATTTGAAAATTGTTCTTTCTTCTCAAAAGATTCTTTTGAGATTGAAGTCTCATTTTCATTAGAGTCACCAATCTTTACTCCATTTTTATCAGTTATTACCAATCTGGTATTATTTTGTAAATTAAGCGACTGAAGAAATTGGTCATAATTGTTAAAATTAATAGTTCCATACAGTATTCCTATCATATCATTTTCTTTTGCTTTGTTGCGCAACTCATCTAGATAATCAAATCTATCCTACTGAGATTGATAATTATGTAACAGTTAGACTCTGAAACAAGTTATATAACGATGCTTTCAGTATCATTTCTTTTATCATGTTCTCAAACCTGATAGCAGTAACATATTCTCCAAACATTCTCTTCATACAGGAGAAGACAGTTTCTGCAATCCATCGCTGACCATAGCTAACGCTATTCTTCCAATTCTGTAAATTATTTTTCTGCATTTTCACCGTCTTGTTTCTCTGGTAATGATTGGTCTTTCTGCATCTGGAATTCTTTCTGACTTTTATTGCAGGATTAATTCCCTTGAATGATAGAAATTGAAAATTATTGTTACTATCATAGGCACCATCCATGATAGCAGTATCTATTTCCTTGTTCTGTTTTATTGTAATATCATCTACTAATTTAGATAGTACTTTTCCATCATGTACTTGTTCACTGGTTACTTGTAATGATAATATTCTCTTTCGTTTGATATCTACGGCAACATGTATCTTTAGATAGCCTCTCTTGACATTCCACTTATGTCTAATCCATTCCCCTCTGTTTGTAACTTTAACACCAGTAGAATCAATTGCAATTACAAAGTTATCATCATATAAATTAGACTTATCATTATCAGAAATCTTGATATTTAATCTGTTTATTCTTCTACAAATCCTGCTATAATCTGGAATTGATGATGGTAACGTATTTGCAGCATGTGCTCGTACCTACGCCTTCAGTTTGTCTGTATGGTAAATGAAAGTATGCTCTCATGTAGCCAAGTAATTTGATAAATGAATCTGGATATACGAATTTTCTACCTTCTTTGCCTTCATTCATCTTCTCTAGTTCAGAATCCCAGTTATCGATAACATCAAAATCAAGTAATATCTCACCACGTTTAACAAGAGATTCATTGTATTTCTTCCAATTTCTCACATGATATGACTAAAATAGGTTAGCTAAATGTGTTAGGAATGATGAGTTGCGCAACAATGCATTTTCTTTGATTACTGGAGTAGCAATTACTGCTAGATTTCTTCCTGTTGCTTTAGAGATAATTGCATCGCTTAAGTAAGTTTTTTTAGTCTGTTCAACTACTTGATAATAATCTCTAAATGAAAGATTGTTTGTAGTTAGATTTAATTGACGTTCAAATGGTTCATCAAAATATACCTCTCCGTTATTTAATAAAAATACAATTGATGAAAATTCGTTAAATTGTTCCAAAAGTATTTTCAGCTATTTTTCTCTTCTCTATATCTGAATCTTGTGGTATACCATTGATTTTTGAATCTATCAAATTTATATTAGGAGGTTGTAAAATTTGTGGTAGACTACTAGTAATTTGTAGAGCTGTAGCTAGTTTTGTTACTTTAATTTCAAGTATTGTTTTTATAGTTTTGAGTTCATTTAAAAGTGAAGAATTATTTTCGTTTGTGTTATAATAGTATTGAGTACTTGAGCATAAACAGAGATGGATAGGTTTGCAGAAAATAAAATAATACTGATAATAATAATACCAAATAAAAGATCTAAAATCTTTAACATTATCTAATCTTGAAAATTTCAATAATCATTCAGTATAATCCTATCTATGACTGAGAATAATTTTGCACTTGTATGTTGTATTTGGTATACTGTCTTATAGATAGACAGAAGATGTGTAAAAACACAATGCAAAAAATAAAATTCCATCAATTGCAGATTACATTGCTAATTTGTTTACAATTCTTTCTATTTGCATTCAAGATATATGAACACAATTGGTTAACGGGCTCGGAAGGCTTCGAATTCTCATTATAGCAGGGTTCGGTAACATAATATTTTAATTTTGTGATTATTCCATAAAATATTTATCTATTAACCAAATTTTCAAATATACATTTTTTTCTACTAATTATAATTATACTAAAGATCTAAATCATGTTACATTATTATTATTATTATTATTATCTATGTCTCTATCAATATATCTATATCTCTTTCTTTATTTTTAGAGACACAGTCTTTGCAATATTTCATTTGGGATTAAAATTACCTTATAGAATCTATTGTCTATTAACATTCTTCCTACTATAATCAAGCCATGTCTACGAAGTAATCCTATAGGTGAATTTGGTGGTTCTTTTTCCCAGTCAAGATTCGTATCATCACTGTATTTCTTCACAATCTCTCTGTATTTTACTATCCCTCCTTTTTCCTTAATTAATAAAAGTACTTTTTGTGAATCTTTTGGGAAGGTATTGATCAAATCATTTAGGCGTTGAGAATTAACAAGCACTTTCACAATTCTCTTTACTTTCTCCTTTTTCTTACCTTTTTTATTTAAAAGCAATGAAGTAGATATTCCATCTATCCACAAGTATGGAAACTTATTAAGCATTTCCTGTAAAGTTGATCTCTTGCTTATAATTATTGACTCTGCATCCTTTACATATTTTTTCTCAAAATAATCTTGGATCTGTTCCACCATCTCTGGTGTTATAATACCTTTAGGAAAATTTCTATTATTGTCGTATACCTTTATCTTGGTTATTCCTGCTAATCTATAATAGTCTTCCCATGGGAAGATCTTTGCCATCACAAATCTTCCAGGAGTATATTTTTCTATATGTTCTGGAATAACCTTTACCATGTATTTTTTCTGGTTTGATTGACCCTTAAGAATAATTATATTATCTTTTCTTCTATCTATTATTTTGAAGGTATCCGATATTATCTTCCTCATACCCAGTAACTTACCCACCAGAAGGCGGTTATTGGAATCCTTTGAAATAAAATCTATAAATTCATCAAGTATTGTTTTTCCAGTAGCAGGATTTATTCTTTCAAAGATAAACCATGTCAATAGTTGTTTATAGATAAATTCATCACTTTCAAATTCAAGATCCCATGTACATTCATCTATTGAATTTTTAATCTCATCTTTATATTTCCATTCAGTATAGTCTGTAAGGATCTGCATAAAGTTGTCTTCAGTAACTGGTACTCTTTTTTCCATAATAACCAGATCACTCTTGAATATATTGAAAAGGACTTTATATTTCTCTAACGTTAGTTAATGATAAAGAAATTAAGAAGCTGTTGTGGGCATGGTAGTATTTTATTTGCTTTCAAACTTGATAATAAGAATTTTCCTGATTTATTAAAGAGCAATTTATTTTTATATTATTATTAGAATGGTTTATTTATGACTAAAAAATTTACTTATGGATATATAATAGGTATTGTAATTGGTGTATTATTATTATTAATAATAACAAGTAATAATACTACAGCTGCACAAGAATCAAAACAATACTACCGCTATTGCAGGACAGAATCAAAGTAATACTACTACTACCACTATTGCAGGACAGAATCAATTTAATCCTGTCCCATTTAATGAGATACCATTAGTTGTAATCAATTATACCTATGGTCAATACAAATTTGGAGCTGATTTTTCTATTGATTTTGGAGATGAAACAATAATTGAACAAGATATTAGTGCTACATCTGTTCCTAATATGAGATTAGATAAAGATGATACTAACTTATATCTTGAATTGCAATGTGATAGTAACGATATATGTGACACCAGTTTAGCTCCTGAGTCTGTAAGTATCTATTTAGTAGACGATGCTATACAAGATATTCATATTGCAGAAAATTCTATTCCAATACTACAACTTGGAAGCAACAATTGTGGTAGTCTTTCTATTGAAGATTGTGCAAACTTTGATTTTTCTATTCTTGGAAATATAATACTTGGTAACTATAAAATTGTAGTAGAAATGTCTTTTGATGAGGCAAAATGGATATTTATAAATCCTGTTGAAATAGTAGATTCAATATATCCAAGTAACAGCAATGTGACAGTTAGATGTGATGATCTTGCTATTGCACTGATAACATGGGATCTATTAATAGGTGGAACAGATGAGCCAACTAGAACAAATATTGAAGATATGCTAGGTGATGAGAATGTATCACCTGCTTTAATAACTGATATAATAGATCCACCTCTTGAAAGGCTTCTAGGTGAGGTTAAAGACAAATGTAATAATCTTGATGAGAATGTAGAACGGGTTCTTGAAGAAGTAAACTTTGCGTTTCTTCCATAATCTTTTTATGTCTATGTACTATAAAGTAATTTAATTAAAATTTTTTCCATATTTGAGAAATCTTAATTAATCGTTTTGTTGTTGTTGTCTCATTAAATATTATTTGTGCAAAGAAATCGTCTATTCCTATTATTTTTGCAATTTGTGAAGGTCCATATTTTAATATCCTTTCAATTGTAAAACCATCAATCTGTAATATTGAATTAAACCTTTGGAACTATCTAGATGTTCTAATCTATCGTCTTTCCATATTGCTATTTTTATTTGATAATTTGTGAACTTTTTTCTACTGTATCTTTTAACTTTGATGGCATTTGCTTGGAACTCCTCTTATTATACTGAATAACATTAATTCGTAGACCTGGTCAGATATTTTACAATATCCAGATTGAATCTTGTAATTCTGTAATAATACGAAATTGTATCTTTTAGAAAATCAAACAATGGATAATAAGTAGAAAGTATATGATACTTACCCTGTCTCCAGCATTCTTCTACTGCGTTAAACTCTGGAGAACCAACAGGAAAATATTCCAATCTGATAGTATCCTTATTAGAATCAAGAAACTTTCTGGTAATCTTTGAACAATGTGGTGTTGCTCTATCAACAAAAATTACAATTTTACCAAATCTTTTATGTACCTGTTTTAGATAATCAACAAATGTATTACTGTTAAATTTATCATATTGTTTGAATAATTGTTTACCATCTAAAGATAGACAGCCAAATACAATTGTTCTTTTGCGAGAACCAGTTACAGTTATTACAGGACGTTTGTATTTAGAAATCCATTTCTTTCTTCTGATTACATAATCATATACAAATATTGATTCGTCTTGTACAAGTAAAGTCCAGTCTGATTTTAAACTGGCTAGGATCTGTTTTACTCTTTTTTAAATTTCTTTTTGTCCTTTGGTGATGCAGTATTTACAAATCTTTTCTGTGGTACTTTTGACTTGAAGCCCCATTTGTGTAATAGACGGTAGATATGTACCTCATGATATCTTACTCCTGTCTTTCTGTATATCAGATCCATTACCTGTCTGAAATCCCATCCTGTCTTGCTATCTTCTAATTCCTGTCTTATTTTTATCATTGTATCCTTTGGTACATCTGGAGGTCTACCACTTCGTGTTTTGTCTTTTAATCCTTGCAATCCATCATCATTGTATCTCTTGTACCATTTGTAAGCCCATGCTCTGCACCTGTGTAACTCTTTTGCTACATTTACGATGTGTTGTTTATCTTCTACTATGCGCCTGACAAGAAATATTCTTTCTCTTACATCGGGATTGGATTCTTGCCTGTATGCCTTATCTAATTTAGAATACAAATGTAATACGTATCAAACAATAGTTAGCTGAAATGTATCTACGATCTTTGGTTAGTCA
>CAWIYT010000204.1:0-21668 GCA_963840085.1 uncultured Nitrososphaerales archaeon | reverse complement strand
CCCAACTCAATAATATTGAATTATTTATTTTAATCAAATCTACAATTGAAAGACATGTATTTAAATCACAATTGACAAATCTTAAAATAAAAATTGAAGTAATAGATAGTATAACAATTAATACAATCTTATTGTGAAAGCATCTGTATCTTATATTGTAATTTTTCTAACTCTATTTTTGCTAAATTTTTAATTTCTTCATTTTTTATAATTTCATTTAGTTTTTTCTCTGCTTCATTAGAATAATAACCAATAATAAGATATTGATTTTATTTCAATGAAGAAACAAGTTCTTCAACTTGACTCACAAGAGGATGTTTATGTCCTGTTTTTGTTTCAAATTCCTTTACTATATTCAAGGCATTATTTGCTGCTATAGTGGCTTCATTTTTATCATTTTTGGCAATATATGTATAACCAATATTACAATAACCTAGTACAAGATTTACTATATCTCCCAACTCTTCATCTATCTTCAGAGCCTTCTTATAGTATTGGAGTGCATCATCCAGTTGGCCTTTACGGTAGTATACCAATCCTATGTTGCTATAGTCTTTTGCCATACCAACCCAATCTCCCAACTCTTCATCTATCTCTAGAGCCTTCTTGTAGTATTGGAGTGCATCATCCAGTTGGCCTTTAAGGTAGTATACCAATCCTATGTTGTTATAGCCTTTTGCCATACCAACCCTATCTTTCAACTCTTCATCTATCTCTAGAGCCTTCTTGTAGTATTGGAGTGCATCATCCAGTTGGCCTTTAAGGTAGTATACCAATCCTATGTTGCTATAGTCTTTTGCCATACCAACCCTATCTCCTAACTCTTTGTGTATCCTCAGCGCATTATTATGGTATAAAAGAGATCTATTATAGTAGCCTAAATTTTCATGTAGGAGACCAAGGTATGATGCTATACCTGTACCAATTTCTTTTCCCAGTTTTTCTTCTTTTCCTTGAATATGTATTGCAAATACTATAGCCCTATCATAGTCATTATTTTCAGATTTTGTCATTTGAACAAATTGTCGAATTAAATCTTTATGATCATCTTTTCCCCATGCATCATATGTTTTTGTTACAAGATCATAATAATAATTACAAAAATATGGAATAGATTCAGTTTCTTTGTTTAAAATGATATTTTTATACTTGTCTTCTAGATAGTTTCTTAATGCCAGATGCATTGAATATAGCCAGAAATTGCTACTACTAAATGGTCTACTTTCATCATCTGTTTCCATTCTTGATAAAAGACTTTTGTTATATAATTCAACTAACAACTCTCCTGCTTCTAGTATTCCAAATATTTTTTCAACTGCTTCTGATGGAAATGGAGAATGAAAAATTGTAAGAGCAGGCAATAAATATTGCAGATTTTTATCAAGTTTTTCAATAGAATAGTTAAAACACTTGTGCAAATTTTCATGTCTTTCTTCTTTTCCCCATGGATTATCTCTCTGCTGCCCCAGGGTTTCAGACATTTTTTGTAATTCTGTTTCTCCACCTCCTTTATATGTTTTAGCAAGTATCTCTATGGAAAGAGGATGTCCACCAGTTTTTGTAACTAATGTTCGTAGTAATTTTGTTTCGTTATTATCTGGATTAGAAAACTGATGTTGAAATGTAGATGCATGCTCAGTAAAGACTTGCATACCTTCTTCAATTTTTAATCCTTCTAGATCTATTCTATTTTCGTTGGAAAGAAAATTTATAATATTTCTTGATGTGACCAAAATAGATGTATTTGAAGGAAGTTCACCGTTTAGAAAATTGAAAATGTCTTTAATGTCTTTATTGCCTCCTTTTTTTTCTTCTAATTCATTTGATAGTGTCTCAAAGTTATCACAGTATAAAATGGGATAGTTTTTTGTTGCTAAAGCATCATAAATAAGAGATTTGCCTTTGTTGATATCTAGTTGTTCAAAATCTTGTTCTGATATCTGCTGCAAAATATTTTGTTTTATTAGTTCAGACCCAATTTCTGTTAGAAATCTTTTAAATGTAAGTACTGTCGGCTTGTTATTATTTCTTCCATCTTTGTTATTATCATCTGTAGATGTAGTTGATACAATTGCAGACAAATATACAGAAACTACAAGATCTGTTATAGCATCTTTTTCATAGTACTTGTGCAATGCCTTGAATGCTAACTGACTTTTACCTGAACCACCTATACCCACAATGGATACACGGGAGCCTGGTTCCTGCAACAGATTTTTTATCTTGTCATCGATGTACCTCTGTTCTGCCGATAAAAACTGGGTTTTCACCAGAGAATGGCTTGAGTAGTTTTTTATTGTCTTTCTTTTCTGATTGTTCTTCTGGTTTTTTTTCTTCTGATGGTTGCTGTCTGTATATTTTCAAATAATTTATTAGTTGGCGCTCAACAAGTTCTTTGAAATTATTTACTCCATTATAAGGCCACCATAATCCTTCCTTTGGGAAATTCTTTTGAAATCGTAAGACTGCAGTTTGTTGTTCAGATTCTTCTATACTTTCTGGAAAATACTTTTTCTGATTGAAATAGAACATTATTTGTGGTTTGTTATTTTTATTATTTTTCCATGCTTCATATGCTTGTTTAAATTCATGTTCTGTTCCAGTCATTCCATCTTTAGTTGGAGTACCAAATTTCTTCCAGAAAATACCTATAAAAATATTACAATCTTTTATTTTTAATACTTTATCTATCAAACTTTGAGGGCCATCAATATCAAAACCAGCATAAGCATCTTTTTCCCACCTAACAACGTCTAGATGCAAACTCCAATCGTGAGCAAAGTTATCATTAATTTTTTTTATAATTTCCTCTAAAGAATCACGCTCATTTTTTACATCGCTTGGAGATGCAACTACTACTTTTAGCGGTTTAAGCAAATTATTATTAATTCATTTATATATAATATCTATAAGAAAGTTTTTATTAAATTAATAATAATTTTTTTCGGCGTCTAAAAATTCATTTATATATATATCTATAAATTTTGAATAAAAATAATTAATTATTCTTATTGTTATTGTTGTGTAACTTCTATTTCAGTTGTATGTAATACTGTTATATCATCTTTCAAATAAACATTAATCTTAACAAAACCAGGCTTCTTTCCTTTTATCTGAAATTTAGTTTTACCATCGTCACCAGTCTTTAGCGGCTTTGTATAAGTTGTATCTATATTGTCTACATTATTTACTAGATTAATATCAATTTCTTTTTCCTTTAATGGTTTATTCTTGAAATCAAGTACTGTAATGTCTACTTCTAGTACCTCATTTACTTTGATTTTATCTTTCTTGTAATTTACAATAATGCGTGATTCTAATGAAGTATCTTTTGGTTCATCACCTTTTTCTCTATCTTTTTCAGTTCCAAATAATGTCATAAATATATCACGTATTTTCCCTGTTGCTTCTGTTGCCATTAAACCTGCAACTACACTTATTGCTGCAATCCCAAAGTAGTTAAGATCTGTAGGTTGAGCATTAACACTTAAAAGACCTCCTCTAATAAGAACATAGAAAATTATTGCCATTATTCCTCCAATTGCAGGTCTTCCAACATACCATATCGTCCAACGATTATTATATTTCTTATTTCCAACATATGTAACTAATGATGCTAATCCATGCGTGGTTCCACCAATTATTCCAAATAATAATGCCAATAATATTAATTGAAATTCTCTATCAATAGTTTTATCAAAATTGAAATTATGTCTATTATTATTATTATTTTGTAGAATAGTACCGGTTTCATTTATTTTTATAGAATCAAATACTTGTGTTCCATTATTTTCATCACGTTCAAGTGCTTTCTGTTTTGTTATTGTTGTTTCCACCTTCATTGTCTGATTTGAATGTGTAATTTTATATTTTTCAGTTCCATTTGCATATTTTTCTGTATTATTTAGTTTACTATAATCAAAATTTTGTATTGGAATTGGATGCCAATAATCAAGTACAAGATAAATACATGAGGCTAATATGAATATAAAATAAGCAATAATAAATGGTATCTCTTTATTTTTTTTAATAACATCATAGATATTTTCATTCATTATCCCTGAAAAATATAGATAGATATTATTTAGGTCTTTTGGTAATAGTCGATTGGGTAATAATAATCTGGTAATAATTATATAAATTTTTTCGGCCATGACTGATTATAATTTAAGTATTTTAGTTAGAGACAGATAATAGATTCCTTTACCAATATGGATAACACTTTTTTATCTACTTAAGTTTCTTATTACTATTATGGTTATTTAATCTTCTTTTAGAAAGAAACATTCCTTCAGATGGAGTGTAACCGTTGATGCGATCGTCTCCTCTTTATTGTATGCTTCAAAAATACAATATCTTTATTGAGAATATTTTAAACTGTCAAAAATCATTTTAAAAATATTGTGGTATAGGTGACAATAGAACATTTTAGTTATTAACAAATATTTAAATTGAAGACAAATAATCGTGTATAATATCAAAAAAATTAAGTTCCATCAATTATAATTTCTCTCTTAATTAGGTATATTGATTGTTTAATTTTAATTTATTAATATTTCCCAATATGACAACTTGTGCAGTATTTAAAATACGTTTGGCATTATCAATTTTTTCTCTTTCTTTTTTCCATTTATTATAATCCTGTCTCATTTTGTCTAACCAATTATCTTTATTAAATATGGCAAAATATTTGAAAAATTCTATTTGTAAGGCAAGTTTTGTAAATTGCTTACCAGGAAGTATTTCAAATTTAGTCTTAAAAGATTGTAAATCTGATCTCTTTAAATCTTTCACTTCTTCATAAATTTGTTTTATCGTTTTATCTGTTGTATCTGGCGAAGGTTCGTCTTCCTTAAATAGTATAAATAATTCATTTAATATAGCATCAATCTTTGGAATCCATTTACTATCCAGTATATAATTTTCTATATGACTTGGAATTGATTCTTCTTTACTAATGTCTTCTGAGAAAATACCATGGAATTCCTTGTACCATTCATGTATATTATTATGAAGTTGATCTAATAATTCTGATATGCCAGATTGAGTTTTGTATTTATTTTGTAAATAGTTTGTAAGATGATCATAAACATACTCTTTAAATTGTTCTAATCCATTGTAATTCCAGAATAAGCCTTCTTTTGGAAAATTTTCTTTAAATTCTAAAACATATGCTTGTTGTTTTGCCTCTTCAGCATTTCTAGGAAAATATTCTTTTTGATTGAAATATAGCATAATATGAGGTTTTTTATTTTGTTTCCATGCTTCATGTGCTTTATAGAATTCATGTTCTGTTCCGGTTTTACCATCTTCTGTAATTGTACCAAATCGTTTCCAGAATATACATATAAGAATATCACAATCTTCTATCTTAATTATAGGATCAATAAGACCTTGGGGACCATCTATATGAAAGCCAGGATAGGAATCAGTCTCCCAACGTACTGCTTTTAAAATTAAACCTAAACCTTCAGCAGTATTCCTATTAACTCTATTAATTACTTTATCTAAAGCCTCACGTTCTTCTTTTACATCGCTAGGTGATGCAATTACTACTCTAAGTTGCTTTAAAGTTGTCAGTTTTAATTCTCTAATTTTCTTGTATTAATCTCTGTATGAAAAGTTTTCTGCCCAATAAACAATATTTCAATTTAAAATTTCTGCTTTAATAATTGAGCATTAACAATCATTAAATTTTAATACTCGATAATAGAACCCACATTTGATGGATAAGGGTTCGAGTCCCACTCCCGGTGTCTAACTCGCTAAATCATGATCTTGATTATTACATATCTTTAGAACAACTGATGTTAGTTTCATTAAATCTCAATGCTAAGGATATTTGTTTATTATTAACTGTTGTACTTACATACATAGGTAACAGATTCACTTACCAACATGGGTAACACTTTTTATCTGCTTAATTGTTTTGATATTCTTACAACTATTTAATCTTCCTTTCATAAGAAACATTTCAGATGGTGTGTAACCCCGTCGATACCATCATTTTCTCTTTCTTCATTGTATACTTTGACAAATATAGAATACATTTTCTTTTCTTCTTCTCTATTGGGAATGTTTTCTATTGCTAGAACTTCATTTTTTACTATCTTGTTGTGTGCCTCGATTTTACCCTGTAGTTGTGGATATAATTTTTACCTATTTTCTTATTAGATACAAATTAACAAATTAAATAATAGTTATATTATGAACAATACCTTAACAATAATAATAAATAATATTTAATAAATTTTTTTTAATTAGTAAAAATCTCATCTGTGATGAATGCGATGAGGAAATAGAAGCCGCAGGAATGATCGTTGAAACAAGAATGATGGACACAAAAGGGCAATATGTTCCTATGTACCTTTGTAAGTCCTGTTTTTTAAAAATAGTTATGGATAATAATAATGAAATCAGATAATAAGAGTAACGGAGTAGAATCATCTACTACTACTTTAGATCTAGAAAATAGATTCTGTCGTTTTTGTAACCTTCAACTAGTACAAAATATAAACGATGCGACAGTTTACACATGTCCTCACTGCAATTGCACCGCATGACTCAAAGACACATATCCACAAACTAAACTAAGAACAACTTTTCCTATTTTTGATCCCACTCAATCGACAAATAAAAGACATGTAATGCAATCCGAAGATCAGAGATTACCAAGATCAGAA
Source organism: uncultured Nitrososphaerales archaeon (assembly GCA_963840085.1). Classification (GTDB taxonomy): domain Archaea; phylum Thermoproteota; class Nitrososphaeria; order Nitrososphaerales; family Nitrososphaeraceae; genus TH1177. The sequence goes on along the minus strand of CAWIYT010000204.1, from coordinate 14,985 downwards.
TATTTTATAAAACAAAGACTATCAGAGAAAAACAAAGCAGAGGACGCAGATCCTTACTTGAAGATACTGCGGTCACGTAATGATCTGCATATCACTTCGACGGAATACTATAGTTTTTCGGACGACGACTATCTATATTGATCAGCATCTTCGAGTCTCTCAATATCTTTCTTGATCTCTTCGGTTCTACCTTTACCCCAATTCTTTATCTCTTCTTCTCCTTCCTTCCTAGCCTTTTCTCTTGCTTCTTTCTCATAGATTAATTCAACACGTCGTCCCATCTTCTCATATTCGTCTCGTTGCTGGTAAGCATGATCCGCACAGAGACAACCCCAAAGAGATTTACCTTTCATGTTACCTTCTTTATCATATAGTATAAAAGACAAAAAATATTCTGTTGGTTTTCCACATTTGTTAATAGGACAGTCACCCATTTTAATTACTCACCACCATCCTCCCATTTTCCCCATTCTAACTTTTTTGTCTGGAGATCCAGAACAATATCTCTATGTGCTGCGTCTTGCATTGTTAGAGATGCGCTTCTACGCATGAAAAAGAAAGCCAGATCTTTTGCTTCCTTTCCTTTTTCCCATGTTAGTTTACCAGACACTAAAGGCGTTGGCTCTGGTTCTTTAGGTGTCTTAATCGCATCTTCTAATCTGGATATCTCTTCATCTCTTCGTTTTAACATGTCTCTATAACGATCAATCACTTGTTGCATCGTCTCTTCTTCTTGTGTCTGCTGATTTTGCGGCACAGCGTTCCGCAACGGTTTCTTATGTTCTATTTCTGAAAAGCCCGATTCTGCCTTCTTTTGACCAACGGGGCTTTGTTCTGCTTCCAACTGTGGAGCAGATTCTTCTCTTTATTTGTGTCCTTCAAACGCGAAACATGTTTCGCTTCATCTGGCACATATTGATTAGAAGATTCTTCTATATTATTCTTATAGTCATTCTGCACATTTTTGTGCATATCTCGACTAGGAACTTCTTAAGAACTCTTTTCGATAATTGGTTAAAGTATTTCTTTGAGCACTTACCTTTAAGATATGAAGTTAGAGCACATCTATTAGTTATCTGTAAAGCCTTCCTCATGACCTTTCTCTACTAACTTCTTGTAAATATCTCGGGTTTTTTCTATTGATTTGCCTAACTCTTCCACCATGTTCATAAAACTCTTGCGATGGAGTCAGATAAGTTTTTATTTTCGGTTATGTTACTATTTTCTAGGTTAGTAAACATAGCCTTAGTTATGCGCATAACTACTTTTATATTTTTCCTTTTATTTACTACTTATACACACATGTCTACAGAGTAGGAATTTAATATTAAATTTGATAAGAATTCTAATCCTTTTAATGATCATTATAAAAAGCCATTAGTGGCACAATTCAACGTAAATACTAATAACTTAAAATCAATGACACCAAGATATAAGAACATATTTGCTAAAAGTAACAAGGCTAAGATTCCCAGATTAAAACCTCTATACAGGAAACGTATCCTTGATAGATTTGAAGACACGTTTAGGAGCGATTTGATTAGAAAATATATGCTAAGTGGTATAGTTTTAAGTGAAAGAATATACAACAGTTGGAAAGAAAACAAATGAAACAGTCTATAAATTATATCTAGGAAAAATGAGTTCAGAGGGGATTTGAACTTTAATAATTAGGTTCGCTATTCTATATGAAAGTCCTTAGGCATAAGTGAGGATGTCTATTAAAACTATACAATAAAGTTCAAATTTTTACCTAAATTCTCTACTGTGCCTCTAGAAAAGACTAAGAGAATTGGAAATTTTTAATCAGGTAATTTCGAAGTTTTTAATAGTTCTTCAATATCTTCTTCTGACATTCTTCTTTTTTCTTTTAATTTTATCTTTAATTCTTTTTTATCTTTTATCTTTTCAGGTACATTTTTTGTGAACTCATTGATATAATCAATAAAAACCGAATGATCAATTATTCCATTATTAAAATTGGTATTTTTATCTATTCTCAAACTACTATAACTATCATAGACTATCGGATTAATAATAATTGAATCTGTCAGATTAGCCCCTGATAGATTAGCCCCTGATAGATTAGCCCCTGATAGATTAGCCCCTGATAGATTAGCCCCTGATAGATTAGCCTCAGACAAGTCAGCCTTTGACAAGTTAGCCGAAGACAAGTTAGCCTTATACGAATTAGTCTCAGACAAGTTAGCCATTGACAAGTTAGCCGAAGACAAAACAGCCTCAGACAAATTAGCGGCAAACAAATAAGCATAATACAAATTAGCCTCAGACAAGTCAGCCATTGGCAAATCAGCCGAAGACAAATCAGCCGAAGACAAATCAGCCATTGACAAATCAGCCATTGACAAATCAGCCATTGACAAATTAGCATTGATCAAAACAGCGCAACACAAATGAGCCCTAGACAAGTCAGCCCAAGACAAGTTAGCCCCTGACAAGTTAGCCTTTGACAAAACAGCCCCTGACAATTTAGCCTTGAAAAGAAAAGAATCTCTTAAATTTATTGGACCTGCCAGTTGTCGATTTTGCAGATCAGCATAGGGAAGATGAATCCAAATATTTTTATCTTTGTCACGATAATCATTAAAATCTTTTACTTTTTCATTTTGTAATAATCCTAATTGTTCTTGACTATTAATTATTTTAATATCTTTTCTCTTAATTTTTAAACCTGTAGTATCTACTATTCTCAAAAAATCTTCTATATTGTCTATTTCTAATAGTGGCTTAGAAGCAACTTTTAAAAAAGTAAAGAGATCATTATCATCTATTTCAATAAGTTTACTATAAATATCATTTAATAATTTATCTTTTTGATAATTTTCTATTAATGATTTGTATAGATAACCTTCTTTTTTTCTTTATATTTATCATCTTTTATAATCTTATTCAAGTCGTCCAAAATAGTAATATCTTTTAATTTTATTTCTAACAATAAAATAAAATGTATGAGAAATTTAATTCGTTGTTCATATGGAATTAGTTGTTCCAAAAACCCTATCCATTTATCTCCATGAAAATAAAATGCCTGAATTGCTAATATTTGATCTATATTTTTAATATTTTGACCAAAGAATTCTTTAGCCATTACAATGGAATTGACAAATCTTTTAATATTTCGAGGATTAAGTTGAGTTGCTTTTATTATTAATTCTTTGTTATTTTCATCTTGAATCTGACCATAATAATCGGATAAGCCGGCTTTCTTTAGCAAATGTTCAATCATTCCAGTAAGATTATCTGAATTCCATATTGGTATTTGAAACGGCAATTGAACTATTTTTTGAAGATAATCCATTCCATCTATTTTAGATTTATCTCCATATCTGGTTTTGATAATTGGATTTATAGTTTGAGGATCCATTCCTGATAACATAGATAATTCCTTCAATATCAAAAAAAAGTCTTTATAGATTCTAGTATTTCTAATGCTCTTTCTGGTGTGCATCTATCAAGGTCATCGATGAAAATAACAATTCGAAAATCATATCGTTCTCCATTTTTAAATTCTCTAACTTTCTGTAACTCGAATTTAAGTACGATCACTACTATGTTTATAAAATGATATAGTTTTTCCGTCAATTACTACAGATCCCTCGGATTTATAATCTTCTATAATTTTACCTATATCTAGTGATCCTCCAACTTCAACGGGTCCTATTGGAAAACGTCCTTCTATACTCAGATTTCTAGCAGTTGAATTAATCATTTTATAAAGTTTATAAAATCCTTCTTTTACATTTTTTAACGCATTATTCTTTTTGCTATTCTCGTTGTCATTCTTTAAAGTGTCTTCTATCTTCAAAATAATTGAGCGTATTAAAGGAATCATCAAAGAATATTCATCTCTTTCATATCTCCAAGAATCAAACCATATTGTTGTTGCAATATCAGAATAATCTTTATTATTCTCAATTTCTTTTTGGATCATCTGCATAAGAGTTGTTTTTCCTGTTCCCCAACCACCAAAAATCCCAACTGTAAATCTAGGGTTTGAATTTACAATAATTTTAGATAATTTTTGACTATAGCCTCCAAAGTCTGCGACATCTTCTTTTGTAGGCTCGTCAGTAATTATTCTTGCTATATCTTCATTATCATTGTTATTTTTATCATTTCTGTTATATTTACTATTATCAAAATAAGATAAAGCCACATCAAAACTTTGAATATGATAATATAAATTATTATTGATAGATTATGGCTTCATAGAATCTATCTAATAATATAACTAAGTTTAGAATGTCATAATGTTTTTGTCTGTCATTGATAATAAATTAGACTTTTACAATATAGTAGAAAAAGCCCATAAAAAGTACAAAATGAATTTAGATATTGTATTAAAACAAACACTAGTGAAAAGAATATTCACAATTCATCAGTTAGCACATTTCTTGAAAAGGGATCTTGCAAAAGATAAAAAAAATACAGATCTAAATTGGTTATTATAACAGGTGACTTCTTTCTAAATGATTCCTACATTGAAAAAAAAGAAAAAGATTGGCTGTATCATCAAATGATTGAAGCAGTAAAAAAGGTTTCAGATTCTATGATTCTTATATTTTCTCCAATTACCTTGCCTAATTTAGTAAATTATTAAAACTGTCAGTATAAAGAAATATTTTTTAGATTGAAGTTATATATTTTCCTCCCAAATACAAATTAAATAATAATTATCTTGAATTAAATACAAAAGACTATTATAGAAATTTTAGTTTAATTAATTCTTATTATTTTTCATGAATAATAATGAATATACAAATGGATTAAAAGTCCAAAGAATACTATAAGTGAGCATGATTTATGTCCAAGAAAAAGAATTTTACCCAAGAACAAAAACACCTCATAAAGCAATGTATGATCGATGCCGATATTATGGGTCTTAGTAAGTTAGAAACTATTGATTATGTTAAAAGTAGATTAGGCTTAAATGAATCTTTTTCAGAAAGTTCATACAAGAAATTTAGAGCAGAAGCACTAAACGATGAATCCAATAATGTCCAATGGATATCATATTATGCCAGACAGGGCTTTGTAGAGTTTTACCGCAAGAGTATCACAGAAATGGAAATGATACAGAAAGAGACTTTAAAAGAATGGCATATTGAAACAAATAAGCCTGAGTCACAAAAAGATAAACGTTTAATCTTATCATTAATAGCCGAATTAAGATCAAATAATCAACAGTTAACCTCTCTTGGGATGGTTACTCCTATTATAGCAACTATCAAGAATGTTATAGATGATAAGGAGAAGAATGAAAAAATAATAACAGGTAATGCCTCCTCCTCCTCAAAATTCAACAACAACAATAACAATGATTATTACTATGACTACTATGTCTATGATGAATCTACTACTACCGACGACAACGAAGAAGACTACTACTATGATCCAAATAGGAAATTTTAGTTCTAAACGAATAGTAAATTATATATAAAATGATATTTAGATCTTTTTTGAAAATTATATAATTCTTGGACTATAGAGAAACTAAACACATATCTAGTTTTTGTTCTATTATCAAAGGTCTACATATTTCCAAAGTATTGAATTAGTTTTTCAGAAAGGATATTAAGGACTATTATAATGGTTTTTTTTATTTCTATTTATCAAAAGAGAATTTTTTAATTTCATCAAGTATTCTGTTTTTTACAGCAGGATTGTTTTCGACAAAAGCCCTTAACCTTTCTTCAATCTCTTCCTCTTTGGGTTTTACATCTAAGAATCCTTCTGTGTGTTTAAGTTCCTTTATTATCTTTTCCCGTTCCTCTGCTTGAACTTCACTTATTATATTTTTTATATTTGTAAACAAATCATCTACTTCTTTTTGAAGGACATATTCTGGAACATCTATAGACCTGTTATAATCTCTATCAAGAAAAATAGAATCAAGTTCATTAATTATAAAATCCCAAAAATCTTCATTTCCTACTGCTTTAAGGACACTATCAATCTCTATACGTTTACCGCTATCTATGTATGATACCAATTTATTCCACTCTGTTTTGCTATAAGGTAAGGGTATTTCATAATCAAATTTTTTCAGGCTTTTAATATGATTATCACTTTCACTTCCTTCTTTAAGAATTATATCTTCCTCAACATCTTCAGGAAACAATTCTAATTTTTCAAGTGTATCAAAGTCTATACCTGTTCTATGAGCATTTGGTAGACTTTTAGAAATCAGTAATCCGGATGAATCTAAATCTGTCAAGGTTGCAATATTACATCCTTTCTTTTCTGCAAGTTCTGATAATTCAGTAGCATATTCAGTAAGGAATCCACGTGAGTTTAAGATTGCAATACCTTTTTGATCTGCAAAAGGTGCTAATACATCTGCTACTCCTTCCTTCTCTATAACTAATAAATCAGTCCCTTTTTTCATTAATTCTTCTAATTGATCAAAACCAACTCCAAGGGACTGTCCTTTAAAATAGAGTTGTGCCCTTTCTGCTGCAATTATTCCAAGTTCATGTCTTTTTTTACCAAAATCATTATTACAAACTGATCGAATTAGACCTGTGATATAATCTCTATCTACCTTCATTCCTTTTTCATTAAGTCTAGGTCTTAAATGATAAAATACAGTGCTTTGTGTCCATCTACCAATCTCTCTTAATCTAGGATTATTTTTAACAGCATCTATACGCTCTTGCAATAAAATTCTTAATTCATTGATAACTGATGATCCTTCTCTAGTTCCATTTTTATTTTTAATTGATGTTGATTTAAAGAAGTTGTATATATCTTGGACAACCGAAACAAATGGCTCTCATCTAATAGATGATTTGTTAAGACTTTTATAATCAATCCTTGGTGATATTAAATTTATAAGAACAACATTGCCGGTTTTTTTTATGTTTTTTAGGATCATGAGAATATCCACAATCTTCTAAAATATCAGCAATAGAATCATCTGATTTTATTTGATTATTATTATTTTTTTTACTTTTCCAAGTAAATATTTTTTCTCTTGATTGGTTAAAAAATGGATTATATTGTAAAGATGGTGAGAAATTGATTGTTGAAAATAAGTGCAATTCTTTATTGAGATATGGTACATTAGCAATAATAATTTCAAACATAAAAGGAAATTCTATTTTGTGATTATTATTATCATTATCTCTGTCAGAATGATAATAACCTATTATTTTTTTATATTTAACAGAACCATGATCAATTCCAAATACTTGTTCAAAACGCTCTTTTGATGCTTGTTCTCTTAATTTCCTATCAAAAGGAACTTCAATCTGTGGATTCTTATAGAATTGATGAGGTTTTTTTGATGGCATTTTCTTCAATCTTTGATAAATACCTGCTATGTTTTTGTTGTTAGTGGTATTATTATTATCATCATCAGAAGAAGAAGAATTTAATATTTTTAATAATTCCTCTTTCCCAATATTAGTACCTTCTCTAAAATGTCTCTGTAAATAACTCGAAATATTTGAATTAGATTTATCTTCGAGACTATAAATTAATCTTTCAAGATCTGGTAAATAACAATAATAAACACTTTGGTAGTTACTCCAATCTTTTATTTTTTGCGTAGCATTATATAATCCAGTATATATCCCAGGTAATTTAAAATCAAAATCTATATGGGTATTAATTAAAACATATTTTTTTAACAACCATAGAATTTTATTGTAATTAATTGATGTTTTTGGAAGATAAACAGTAATTTCAATAAATTTGTTATTGTTGTTGTTATCTACTGTGATTGTTTTGTCTTGGTGGAAATTATTTTGTATTTGTTGTTTAAATTGAGGTGGTAATGGTGGTGGGATTGTTATTACATTTATCTTTGGTAATTCTAGATTTCTTATAGCCTGACTAATATTATTGATTCTAACTTCAAAAATCCTTTCATTTGAGATATTGATCTGTAATGGATAATTCCAACTTTCGTAATTATTGTTATTTATAGCAAGAGCATAAGGAATACCTAATATCTCTTTTAAACCATCTCCTAATGCTCCACGTTTTACAACATATCGATGTCTTTTATTGCTGAAATATTTTTCAAAATTAAAAATATTTTCAACTTGTTCTTTAGTAAGAATATCATTATTAATACCAGCAGCAGCACTAACAACAACATTAGAATTTCTAACACTAATTTTGATTATATTTTCATCATCTACTACTTCTGTAATGGTTACATTAACATAAGGATCTTGTTTAAAATCTTCAAATGTTTTCGCATTTTGATCAATATCATCTAATGCGTTGTCCATCAATTCTTTAATTACAAAATTGCCAAGATCATTGTCATTGTCTACTCCTGTTCTGGTTCTAACTCCTTCTATTGAAATGTAATCTGTTGTTTGACTTTCGTTTGAAAAATTATTATTATCTTCTTCTGTTGTTATTGTCATTTTATTCGTCAACACACACGTTAACTAATTATTAATCCTTCTTAGAAAATAGGGAGGGGATAGGTTTTTAAGAGTTTTGTAACCATGACTGGAAAAGTATAAAATTCTGACCCCCCTCATTCCTCCTTTTCCTTTTGTGCTTCTGCTAAAATTCTGATTAAGACATCATTAAAAGAATCTCCTGTCTTGCCTAGATTTTTTAGTTTCTGATAAACTTCTTCATTTACAGTTATATGTTTTAAATTAGTCAATAGTTTAATTATAGTCACTTAAAACTAATAACTCTTTTGTATAATGAATATTAATTTCCTAAAGTATTCATCATTTATATACTTATATGACTTTCAAACAGTTTAATAATATCCTATTAATTATGCCTTTTTTTATAATTGTTATTTAGATCGTGTTTTTTGCTTTCTAATAATGAGTCTATCTTCTTATCTAATGTTAAGATATTGTTCAACATATTATCATGTTTATCTTCAAATGATTGTACTTTTTCTAAAATATGTTCTTGTTTTATTCCCAATTCTTCTACATGCTTTATTGTTTTATCTTGATTATCTGCAGTTTTTTGTTGTCTGTTATATATCCACCAACTAATGGCACCACCTATTAAAGATTCCTACTACTGTGCCTACAATAGTAGAAAAAACATTGGATATATCTCCTGTATCTTGACAATGTTGTGCTTCCACACACAACCAATTTATAAATAATAATCCTATTTCCATAAAAAATGCTATTTCTATGTACTTTTAATAATTTCTTCTTCTATTAAACTTCAAGACAATCATCGTTTTTAAAAAACAATAAATTAAATAATCATTTTATATTGTTCAAACAACAAAGACATTATCAATGATTCAATCAATAATAGACTAAACATTGATTATTGACTTTTTCATAATATAAGATAAGAAAATATTTAAAATATATCTCAAATTCATAGAAATATATACTGTTATATTAATTAAAAATTAGCAGAATTGGACTAAATCAATTTGTAAATAAATGATAACAAAAGGTAAAGATTATTTGTTGGTTCTTATTAAATTCTCTAATGAATCCTACCAAAAAGAGGATTCGAAGCGAGGATACTAATCCAGCCTCCCTATCCATGTGCCATCAATTCCAAATGAATCAAAGAAAGGGATTAGGAAACTATTATCAGGAGAAAAAGAAAATGAACAGATTTCTTAAAAATAATGCGTAAAGTTTAATTTAATTGAATTAATTATGTGCTTATAGTATGAACTATAAATCTATGTGTCCTATTTGTAAAAAGAAATTTTTTGAACATTCAGAGTTGCAAGACAAAATATGCAGAATGATCACAATAAAGCAATTTGCAAATAATTCTCCAGGTTTTGATGTTCATTTTAGACCTTTTTTCGAAGATTAAAAAAAATTATCATCTAATTTACAACAACTTTCCATGCTGGATGAATTTCATTCCATCCTTTTGGTTTATCTATGACCCATGCTCCCCATACTGCTACATTGTCTCCTTTATCTGGTAATTCGACATATTTAGAATCTTGATCTCTTGGAACCACTTCTATGACAAGATTTCCATCTGTTTGCTTCTTGTTACCCTTATTTAAAAGAGATTTGTATTCTTTATCTAATTTTAAGAAGAATTTATAATCTCCATCAGGCATTTCTTGAACATGTTTTACCTTTCCTATTGCCTTTTCACATTCTGAAAGTATTTTCAAATCCTTTTTATTTGAAGCACCTTTTAGAACTTTTTCAGATTTACAATTATTAGCATCTAAAACAAAACTTGGTTTGTCTTTCTTTGCAAAGTCAACTTCTTTTTCTTCGCCTAAAGCAGGATGTACTAATGGTAGCATTTTTGTTGATGTGGAAAAAACAATGAGTAATGAACTTGTAACAGATATTGCTAACATGCAATATATAATATTAATATGAACATGTTTTTGCATATCTGTTTGAATCCCAGTGATGATTTAGTCTTTTTATTACTTTGTAATAGAAAATAACTCTATTGCTTATTTATTGAGAACAAAAAAAATATTTCTTATTTAAAACTCTAGAAGAATAGTTTCAAAGTTCTAAATACTATATTTGATATTAAATATTAAAGATATAAACCATCCAAGTCAGTCATAGCCTGGATTTATCATATATATTGTGAGTGTTTGTCATATGTACAGGCTATTAGAAGTAATTAATTTATCTCTAATTTTTATATAGTATTATTAACAGGTTTGTGTACTCGAATCTATTGTGGTCATTCTTTCCAATGAAAAGACCAATTCACACACATACTACCATAGTCTTCTAAATTTGCTCTTAAATAGAGGGCTATGGTTTTTATTAATTATTAATGTGTTTAAAATAGAATTTTTATTATTATTTTAGTAGGATTGATAGTGATTTATGCACGTTAAATATGTTGATTGATGTAGATTTAAGATAGAAATTAAGATGTTATTCCCAATCATGTTCAATTCTAATAAACATAATCCATACAAAATAAAAATTTGTATGTATAAATACTCTTTCTCATTTGTTTAATAATAACTAATAAAATTATTGAATAACATATGATGATAAAAAATTAACAGTTATGTAAAGATTTAGATTGTATAATTAATTTTTATTTGTGGAAACCTTCCCAACAACAACATTTATCAAGAATACGACCGTGGCATTCAAAAGAAGACGGACTAACCTTACACTCATCGACATCACAAAAACAATCAGCACATTTCAAATTACTAATTTTACATTTTTCTTGGATATAAAATTTAACAATTGCGATAAACCAAGAAAGTAAAAAGCCAAATAATTTTCTATTTTATCTTGGAGCATAGAATATTATAATTGCTCCAAAAACTGCAACTAATGAGCCAATGATCTCATATCTGTCAGGTCTTTTTTTATCTACAAGTATTCCCCATAAAATAGAAGAGATTATAAAAATTCCCCCATAGGCTGCATATACTCTTCCAAAATGGGCTGGTTGAAATGTAGGGATTATACCATATACAAATAGAATAATGCCACCGAGTAATCCCAATGCGATTGTCTTCTTCTCTCGTATCCACAACCAAACCAAATAACCACCACCTATTTCCATCATGGCTGCTACAAAAAATAACAAACCTGAAACAATTGGATTTATTGTTGCTATTTCTTCGATTGCCATATCGTTTTATTCTCCTCTCCCTTCCGAGACATGTAATAAATTATGATAACACCAATCAGAGCAATAATAGTGCCTATAATATCATATCTATCAGGGGCAATTCCTTCAAACGACCATCCCCATAATATAGACATTATAATGAAAATTCCACCATATGCCGCATAGAATCCTGTGAAAATGTGATGGTTGAAAAGTAGGAACAATTCCATACAAAAATAAAACAAATCCTCCTAAGGCTCCAAGCATCCAACTCATACCTTCCCTAAACCAAAGCCAAACTAGGTAACCTCCTCCTATTTCAAAAATACCTGCAAGAAAAAAGAAAAATAAAGTTATTAAAATTTTATTAAATTTAATCATCCATCTGAATCGTTACTTTTTCTTATATAAGCAATTTACTAGATGCTAATTTGAATTTACTATTTTAAATATGATTTATAATGCTATTTTCTGCAATTGAATTTATTTATCCTATTGCATTTGATTAGAGTTATGTACTTTTATTATACTATTTGATATTATTGGTAAATTTTTTTCTGAATAACAAGGCTATGAATGAAGTTCCAATAAATGGTGCAGTAAGATAAAGCCATAAATCAATATAATAACCAGATACAACAGCAGGTGCCAAAGAACGAGCAGGATTCATTGAAGCACCCGAAATCAATCCGAACAAGAAGATATCTAAACCTACTATAGCACCAATTGCTATTCCTCCAAATCTCTTTGCTCCCTTTGTATAAACTACTATCAGTATTACTAACATAAGTAAAGCAGATGCTAATACTTCTATTCCAACAATAACATAAACAGGATAATTAGTATAATTAGGAGCATTAGCTCCCAAATTTGCTTCATGTCCCATGATAGAAAAAATGAAAACGCTTGCTAACAAAGCACCAATTAATTCTGCTGCAAGATATGTAAGAAATAATTTTTGTTTCCTTTGCAAATGATTTGTAATTAAAAATCCTACTGTGACTGCAGGATTGAAATGTGCCATAGATATTCTACCAAAGAGATAAATTCCAATAGCAACAGCAATAGCAGGAGCAATTGCTATAAAAGGAAGTCCTAATACTCCTCCAGTTTTAGCATCAATAACTACGGAACCAGTAGCCAATGAAACTACAATAAATGTTCCAATAATTTCTGCAAAAAATATTTTTTGAATTGATGATAGTCTATTGCTTAATTTCCAAAGTTGAGGCAAGTTCTTTTATCCTCTTCTCTATTTCATCCCTTATCTCTCTAACTTTTTCAATAGATTTTCCTTTTGGATCTGGTAAATTCCATTCTATAACCTTTGGTAAGAATAGTGTAGGACAGAAACTTTTGTCCATACATCCCATATTCACTATTGGATATGAACTATGCATCATTTCTTCGGTTATCTCTTTTGATTTTTGATTACTAATGTCTATTCCAGCTTCTCTCATTGCTTGAACTACAAGTGGATTGATTTGGGATACAGGTTTTGTTCCTGCACTTATTGCCTTGAAACCTGATGGAGAATATTTTTTAAAAAATCCTTCTGCCATTTGGCTCCTTCCTGCATTTTCTACACATATAAACAGAACTGTTTTGTCCTCATCTTTATTGTTGCTCATTCTTATTTTGGATTTTCCAAAAAATGTCATGATTCTCTACTCTACTCATAATTTGTTATTGCTTTAACTATTATACTAATGATCTTTCGTCCATCGTTAAAATGATTTTCATCCATGTATATTTTTTCATTTAGTATTTGTATATTTTGAAATCCAGAATCTTTAATGCTTTTTATGTAATTTTCTTTTGTTAATGCACCATCAATACAACTACACCAATTATTAGTATTGATTTCATCTTTACTGATTTCTTTAGTTGTTATTAGATCAGAAATAATCATTCTTGCGTTTTTGTCTTTTTTCAGAATACGATAAATTTCTTTGAAGGTATTTGTCTTGTCTGAGGTCAAATTAATAACACAATTACTTATTACAACATCTACTGAGTTAGTATCAATAGGAATTATCTCTTCTATGTCCCCTTTTCTAAATTGTACATTCTTGTAATTATTAGCAATTGATGCTTTTGTTGCTTTTTCAAGCATTTCTTCAGTCATGTCAATTCCTATAACTTTTCCTTCATTACCTATCAATTTTGATGCTAAGAATGCATCAATTCCAGCACCTGAACCTAGGTCAACTATCGTTTCACCTCTTTTCAAATCTGCAAAGTTTAATGGTGCACCACATCCTAATCCAAGAATTGATTCTTCTGGAATAGATTTCAATTCTGTTTCATTATATCCAATAATAGACGCATGGTTCTTTAGAAATTTTATTTGTATCACAACAACAAACCTCCTGTGGACTACAACATGAATCAATATTACCTTTTAAAGCAATTTTTCCATAATTTTCTTTGATTTTTTCCTTTATCAATTCTTTTTGCATATTAATGTTTACAAAGGAAACTATTTAAATTGTCAAGGAGACTAAAGTATTCAAAGTATCATGAGGGAAACTAAGGGACAAAAAGTAAAGAAATTACCTTTATATGATCATTGTAATTTTCTCGATGGATATGATTCTCAAAAACTAATGTTACAGACAGCAAAACTTCGAAATTTGATAACAAAAAGAGGAACATTTGAAATGTTAATTCCTTTATGTTGCACAACCAATCCTGTAAGATATAAACAATTCAGAGAGTTAATGAAAGGTATTAGTAGTAAAACTCTTGCTCGCAGATTAAAAGAACTTGAGAAAGATGGTATACTAGAAAGACAAGCATATAATGAAATTCCACCAAGAGTAGAATATAAAATGACTAATAAAGGTCAAGAATTAGTAGAATCGGTTTTAAATTTAATTCAATGGATGATAAAATGGTCTTGATCATGATTTTGATATTTCTTGATTGTATCTCTTAGCAAAGTCACTATCATTAGCAACATCCTCATCTGTATAAAAAGTGTCAGCAACAAATCTAGCTGCATTAGATCCTATGATCCATTGATAGTGTAATATTAGATGGATAGTTTTTCTTTGCAAGCTCCAATTCTGTTTTTGTTTTTTCTATTAAAGTTAAAAGGTATGTAGAATCGTCAGTAGTAAAGCTGTGTCCAAAAGCTATAGACGAATAGGAACTTGCTAATGATAATAAAAATAGTGAAATTATAGATAATGATAGTTTAAACAAATTTTACTTCTCCTTAATTTTGTTATTTTTCATACAAATAAATTTCTATAAAATTATTTGTGTAAAATAAATTTGATTATCAAGTTATTATACAGTATTAAAGTAGTTGTAAAAAATTACTTTTTAAAGCAAACGATTTTCTATCTTCTTTTTACTATTATTACTTTCTCATTCAATTTTTTTTAAAAAAAGTTTAATTCTTATCCTATT
>CAWIYT010000203.1:0-35976 GCA_963840085.1 uncultured Nitrososphaerales archaeon | reverse complement strand
CACCATGATGGACCGCCATATGTCTTTGCTGCTGCTATAGGTCCTTTCTCATCTTGATATAACAGTAAGGAATCAGAAGATGTGTTATACCTTAACTCTTCAATCCTATTTTTTTAATTCATATTCAGGATCTCTGCTTTTACCCAATATCGTCTTTGAATTCCTCCACTCTATGCCATATTTTATCAGGACATTCTTTACCTCTGTATGGCTAATACTGTTTATAATCTTCTTTTCTTCCATTATGTATCCTGCAGGTACACGTAATGACCATGTAGAGAATTTCAGTCGGTACTTTCTTCTGGGGGTCATTAGTTGCTATCTCTACACAATCTTTCTTTCTATATCATCTGTAATCTTATGAGCATTTCGTATATATTTTTTAGATACAATACCATCAATACCTTTTTCATTAAATCTGTGTATCCATTTTCTAATATTATTATCGTGATATTACTATTATTTTACAAGTATCACTAGATGGAATATTACAATGCTGTTAACCTAATAGGCTATGAGTTCCACACTTCCATTCACTTATTTCTATTCAAAATTACATTTTATTTTTGCTTTTATAGTTTTAAGCTTTTGAGATGGATTTATTGAAGTTTGAATTTCACTTTTGATTTTTTTCATTAATTGTTGATTTATCTGCAAATGGATTTACTAAAGTCGGTAATATCAAATCTGATTTACTTTTACTGAGCTATAACATAACCTATAATTGGAGAGTTATTATAATCTTTTTGTGATTGTTGACCTTGTCAAATTTTTTGATTCTTTAAGTGATATTACACTTCCTACTATCGTATATGTAGTACCAAATGCTTCCAATATGAGAACCAGAAGATAACGCATAAGAATTTGAAGCATCTTTTGTTATATGGATTGTATTAGATGCTGATTGTGACTTCGTTTCATCTATATGTGAATATGATTTTGTAATTCCAATTATGGAAAAAAACTACTTATTGTCAATCTATTTAAAGTCTATCCAAAAAATAGATAGGGATATAGCTCGTTAGTTTCTTTATGACAGTAGTAATAATTGAATAACAACAATAAGACAAAATGTTATGTTCTAACAATTAAATATTCTAGATGATTTCTATGGAATGAAATTAAATATTTTACCTGATGAAAAATCAGAGAATACCATAAGTAGACCAATCGTTCATTATAGAAAAGGTACTTGATGAAATATTGTTTGTCTTAAGAACTGGATGTCAGTGATTACTTAATAGAAGCTTATTTAATAATTGATCTTTTACCTCCATTAATATTTAATAATAATTTTACAATTATCTGGATAAAAATAATACTATAAGTATCTATTACTTCTGTAGAATTAATGAATTCCCAATATATGTTACCGTTACTATTATAACCATTAACGGTAAAATTGATTCTATGATCCTTAAATTTGCCACATTCTGGTAATATTTTGCAATAGGAGAAATAGAATAAGTCAAAGTGACTTTTACATATAATAGAAAATGGTATAATAAAAGATAAACAGACTATTAGAAATTTTATAATGCAGTCTTTTTAACATAAAAGAAACTTATTATAAAATAAATAAAAAAATTTTTTATTGTACTATTTTTTCTATTTCATTTAATTTAGTATTTATGTTATTTACCATTTTTTGTATATCTTCTATATTGGCTTTTCCTTGTATAAGATGACGTAGTTGTTCTCTCAAAAGAACTTCAGTATCCTTCATAAGTGATTCATCATGTTTTGCTATTTCGCTTTCTAAAAATCCAAAGTTATCTAGATATGCTTCTATTACTAAAGTTTCAGCAGTCTGATAATCGCCATTCTTCTTTATCTTTTCAATAGATTGATCTAGTAGACTACGAATATTATTAATTAATTCTAATGATTGTGTATCTGTTGAAACAAGAATTGCAAGATCCTTTGCTTGTACATTTAGTATATTTGGTATAGTATTTGCTATATTATTGATTATTGTAGAGATTTGTTTTATATTTTCTTTATTACTCATAGATGTATTTAATTGATTAAGTGAATCTTTTATTTCTGTAAATTTATTATTCGCCATCATTGTTTGATTTACATTGCTAATTGTTTTATTGAACAATTCATTGGCAGATGAAACAAATCCTTGAGCATCTTGATATTCTGCTATATTTGTAATTGTACCATTTTCTATTCCTGTATCATATTCTGATTCAGCAGTCTTAAGTAAATTGATCAAAGTACTCATATTAAGAGCCTATCCCAAAATTATCTTCCTATAAATTATTATGCTGTTTGCTAATTGGACAAGACCAAGATAGTTTTTATCCTTCTTTTCATACCTTGTAAATAATTTCCTGAATCTGTTATGCCATGAATTTGTTCTCTTTCTACTACCCATCTTCTTGCGGGATATCTCCGGTTGAGTTTCTTCTCTTCCTCTCTTCTATGTCGTATATGTGGAATATATCCTCTCTTGATGATTTCTTGTTCTACATCTTTGGAATGATATGCTTTATCAAGGCATAGATTCTGATTTTTCTTCTTATTCTTATTCTTATTCTTATTCTTGTCGTTGTCGTTGTTGTTGTTTCTATATTTTGTTGCTGATTTTGAAGATGGTCTTTTGATAACCATGCTGTCAACGGTTTCAATTGCAGTAGTAACATCATAGGAGTATTTGCAGATGTTATAACAGTAGAAAGTGGAATGCCTTCTTTATCTGTTAAAATATGTCTTTTGGTTCCTAATTTACTCCTTCTGTCAGTAGTAGGATTATGTCCTGTCATCTCCCCCCTAAAGGTGATTTTACAGATATACTATCAAGAGACTGCCAGTTCCACTTAATTCCTTTCTTTAAATCGTATATTTGTAGCAATCTTGTCCATAATTTATCAAATATATCTGATTCTCTCCATTCCTGAAATCTTCTGTGGCATGTGGAACCAGAACCATACTCTTTAGGTAACATTTTCCACTGACATCCAGTTCTAAGGATAAACATAATACCATCAAATACTTTTCTGTATGGAACAATGGGACGACCTATTGTATTCTCTGGTTTCTCATTTGGTAAAATATTTTTAATTTCATTCCAAAGATCATCTGGAATGCGTATAATTGTTCTAACATACTTTTTACTTTTATTTGCTCTGTTGCGTAACTCGTCTAGATAACCATCTATTTTTTGTTACTAATGTAAAAATTATGTAATAGTTAGACTCTGAAACAAGTTATATAAAGATGCTTTCAGTATCATTTCTTTTATCATGTTCTCAAATCTTATAGCAGTAACATATTCTCTACCAAACATTCTTTTAATACAGGAGAAGACAGTTTCTACAATCCACCTCTTGTCATAGCTGACGCTATCCTTCCATTGTTGTAGATTGGTTTTCTGTGATTGTACGTTCTTGTTTCTCACAAATAATGGTTTGTCTTTCTATCTATACTTGGCATTCTTTCTTACCTTAATTGCTGGTTGAATTCCTTTAAATGATAGAAATTGAAAATTCTTGTTACTATCATAGACACCATCCATAATGACAGTTTCAACTACTTTGTTCTGTTTTATTATTATATCATCCACTAATTCGGGTAATATTTTTCCATCATGTACTTGTTCACTGGTTACTTGTAACGATAAAATTCTCTTCTTTTTTATGTCAACTGCTATGTGTATTTTGAGATAACCTCTTTTTACTTTCCATTTATGTCTGATCCATTCCCCCCTCTGTTTGTAACTTTAACACCGGTAGAGTCAATTGCAATTACAAAATTATCATCATGTTGTAAATTGGATTTATTCTCATCATCATCGTTTATTTTGATATCCAATCTGTTGATTCTTCTACAAATCCTGCTATAATCTGGAATAGATGGTAGTGTGATTGCAGCATGAGCTCGTACCTACTCTCCTTCTGTTTGTCTGTATGGTAAATGAAAATATGCTCTCACATATCCAAGTAGTTTGATAAATGAATCTGTAGATATACGAATTTTCTACCTTCTTTTCCTTGATTCATCTTCTCTAGTTCAGAATTCCAGTTGTCCATAACATCAAAATCAAGTAATACCTCACCACGTTTAACAAGTGATTCATTGTACTTCTTCCAGTTCACATGTATTATGACTAGAATAGGTTAGCTAAATGTGTTAGGAATAGCGAGTTACGCAACAAGGCACTTTTATTCAAATGTTAAACATATAAGAGAATAAAAATAGGCAGCTATATTTCTATCTATTTTTGGGACAGGCTCTAAATTTAATATCAGCAATCTCATGTTCTGGTATAGCCTTAATTATTGCTTTATCTAATAAATTCTTGATAGAAGATGCAGAATTAATAAATTCAGAAGATGTAGATGTAAAAACTATTGATGTTAAATTGTTTAATGAATTTATTAATGTATTATTTAATTCATTATCTGCAGATGATAATTGATCTCTAATCAATGTATATATTTCATGTATTGGATGAAAAGTATGTGTCTGTGCAAGTTCATTATTTCCTGCTTGTTTATTTGAAATTGCAGCAGATAATGCCCCTTTATAAATTCTATATTTGTAGCAAAATCAACATTTGTATTATTTAAGGAAATTGACGATGATGATGATAAATAAGAAGAGGAAGAATTATTGATGATGTTGGACTTTTCTTCAGCAGCCCATGCCATTGTTGTAGGAAGTATGACAATAATTAATAGTAAAATATAGTAAACATTAGTTATTATTTTCATAATAACAAGGCTGATATCACAAATATATTTAAAAATACTGCTTATTCTCTAATATGAAATCCTCATTTAACATATTATTTTTATTAGTTGAAATTTAAATATTCAAAATAAAATATACATTAATTCAATTACTGATTTACAAAATGACTTTTCTATAGAATGATATGATGACCACAAAAGAAATTTCTTATAATAATCATATCAGAAAATGATAAATTGATGATAAATGTTTGGACAGATGATGAAATATGGATTACAACATTTGGAGAAACAAAAGGTAAAACAGAACTAAAAAATATGGTCAGTCTACTTACAAATGAATTTGCTAGTAGTAAAAGACATGTATCAACAAATATTATAATTGAAGATACATTATCAAATGGTATGGCTAACGCAAAATCATATTTAACTATGATATAATCACAAAAGACATTGAAGAGATAGCCACAGATGTATATAGTGATTTAAAGACGAAAGCAGCAAATGTAAACTCATTCAATGTAAATTAGATATTGACTTTGTGAATGATTTGAATAAAATAATAAATTTAAAAGTAAAATAAAAAGAGGTTAAACAATTTTCAGTAATAGGCATGTAGATGATGAATTTGGTATGTTGAATATAAATGTAGAAAATAGCAAGGTGAGTAAGAAGATAATACTAGAATATTAACATGAAGTTTTATTGAAAATAAAGAAGATGATTATCAGTATGATATTTTATATCAATTTAAAATAACCAAAATAAAAAGAATAACTAGAAACATAAACTATCCATATAAAAAATAGAATATTACCATATGATACAACTAATTATGCATTCACAAATTTTATAGTATTTTTATTATTGTTTTTTAATCTATTTGAGAATGCAGAATTGTCCCTAGTCTTGGTATATCACAATAATACATTCTCAATTAAAAATACCTTTAAAATAAATAAAAAATGATTACCATATTAAGTATCATTCAAAGTAAATTGGTCTAGTATCTAACCATCATTAGTATGAAATTGACCACTCAGCGTTTTGCCATTATTTTCTATCTCAATTTCTAAAAAGCCGAATTTACTTTCTTGACGGACATAGAAATCATAATTTTCCATCTATATGTCCATATGCTATGTTTATTACTTCAATTTCATTTGTTAAATATGTTAGATAATATACATTAACAGTAAAGGTATAATAAAATAGTATTAGAATATTTTCCAGTAGAAATAGAAGGGTTCTATGTCAATTGAATATAAATATTGCATTAATCATCAATAGTATTACTAATAATAATAACAAAAAAATTAGTAAACATTATTAATTAATAAAGGCCTTAGCCTCGTTAATAGGAAGCAAACTGATATGATAGTTAGGGCTATGACAGTAGATTTGGAATTTTCTTTCCTGTTTCCCGTTACCATATATAAACAACATTTTATTTAATAATTGAAAATAAATTATATTATTAGAAAGCCATAGCCTCCATATAGTAACAAGAACTATATACATAGAAGGCTATGTTATGAATTAATTCACATCCACAGCACTGAAGATAGAGGTTAATAGTTACACTAGTATGTTCCTTGAAGATTATCAATTTTTTTTAACATTTAATGAATAATGAAATTGTTTTTCAATTGAAATAATAAATATATATTAAATATTAAAAATTAAAAATAAATGGATCGGATTTAACTGACAATATCAAAAGGAAAATAACTCTATTATTATATAGAAAAAAATACAAAGGAATGAACTTTTAAAAATAAATTTATTTTCAAAAATTTGCTTATGTTGAATTTACCTTTATTTGGAATCAGTTGATGAATTAAATTTTTTTCAAAGCCATTTTTAACAATAGGATTCTGAATATCTAGTTTATTATATCTAGAGTTAATTTTAGTTCAGAAATTTCCTTTTCAAGAGCTAAACTGTCACTTTTATTATTAGTACATTTCAATAGATTTTCACAAGCTTTGATTTGCTCTATTATTATTTCCTTTTTATCAATACAACAATTATGATATGGTTCAGCAATCGAGTACATGACATTTGTCTCATCATTACATTTTGATGTTTTAGCTTCTATTTTAAATGGAAATTCTATTTCTAATATGTTCATTTTTTCAAATCACTAATAGAAGTTGAACATGTATATATATTTAAAATAAAGGGAACTCAGTTAATGGATAACACATTATTTCAAAATGTCTTACTTTGTATTTAACATTATGTAAGAAGTCAATTTTTTATGTGTTTTACTTTTGAAATAATTTCTATAAGGTAATCATTGATTGGCATTCCTTATAAAATATAACCATGGATCTAAATATACAGGTTAGTATTGGGACCAGTTAATTATATTATAGTAATTATATCATACTCTAAGTAATAAGATAGATTCACAATGAATTAAAAAAGCAAATCTTAATTCCATTTTTAATTTTTATGTAATCACAATATTTCTTATGATTTTTGTTTAATCATTATAGTTACTAGCTAATTAATATTAAATCATATTACAATAGCATAACATAACTAGCAATTTCTATATTCATTAATGAGCATATGATAGGGCTTAGATCCAGAAATATTAAGTTCACTAAGAGCCTATCCGAAAACACCTCCTCTCTTATATGTTATCCAAGCACAGACAAAATGTAATATTGCAATATAGTTATCTTCCTTCTTTTCCCATCTAATCAATAATCGCCTGAATCGATTCATCCATGAGTGTGTTCTCTCAACTACCCACATCTTCTTGCTCTATATTTTGGTATCCTTCTTTTCTTTTTGTTACCATTATTGTAGTCTTCTCCTCTCTTGCAAATATGCATGGTATAACCATATTCCTCAAGTAACTCATATACCTCAGGATAGTCATAACCCTTGTCAAGACAGATGTGTTGTTGTTGGGTATTTGTTGTAGATGATGATGATGGTGGTGGTGGTGGTCTGCAAACCACTATACTCTGAAGAGTTGCTTTTGTCATCTTCATATCATGTCTGTTAGCACCATCTACAGTAATTCCAAGAGGAATGCCCTGACCATCTACAAGAAGGCTACGTTTGGTACCTGATTTACTTCTTCTGTCTGTGGGATTTGGTCCTGTACTTTTTTCCCCCAAGAGGTGCTTTTGTTATTGCACCATCCATTGATTGCCATTTCCAGTTGATACCAACTTTTTTATCATATATTTTTAGACCATCAATCCACATACGTTTGAATACGCCATCTTGTCTCCATTCCTGAAACCTGTCATGTACAGTACTGGATGCACCAAGACTTCTTTGTGGTAATGCTTTCCACTGACATCCAGTACGTGTAATGTAGAAGATAGCATTCATTGCCTTTCTATCATCCATTCTTGGACGACCTGTCTTCTTCTTCTTTCTTTTGGGTTTATGTACAAGAAGAGGGAAAATTTGATTCCATAATTCATCTGGTATTTCATAAGATGAATCGATTCCAGAAATTTCAGATATCAAACTAATCTCGTGATATATAGTGTAGAGACACTTAGCTTTGTCGAATAAATCTATTGTACCATAAACTTAAATACTATAAACTACTTTTCGGATAGGCTCTAAGTATAACAACCTTTTTTATTTTGATTTCTTTAATATGATTATGAACATAACATACAAAACAATAACTTTTCTTTTTGTATTAAATATTATTTGTTTTGTAGTTGCTATAGGAATGGATTATTATGATCAAAAAATAGATAAAATAAGTATACATTTAATGCTACTTTGTGTTATTTTTACGATAGGGTTTGTTTTATCTATAGCACGACATGCTAATGAAAAAAGCATATTTATATCCCATACTGATTAATGAGATACTATTAAGATTTTTACTCATATTTAACATCAATGAGATATTTAGCAAAATAATAAATCAATATAAAAAAAGTATCTAAATCTTGTTCTGTTAAATATAGTCTCTTTAAAAAAATGTTAATTGTTGGTAAAGATATAATTTACTTTTTTTCTTTTTGTTCTATCCTTTTTACTTCAAGTTTTATTAATATACCAGTTAAGATAAATATGCTTACATGGCTCTAACTAGGTAATTTCTCATATTCAGATTGAATCTTTTTGTTCTAAAATATATAGATATTTTATTTCTAAAATCTGTAAACGATGAATAAAATTTTATGACAAGCAAATCATTTTTGGCTATGTGCCATACTTGTTCCAGTACCATGAATTCAGGAGATGCGGTTGGTAGATATATCGGAATCAGATTCTTTTTGTGTTTATCAAAATATTTCAGTACTTTTTTTGATCTGTAATGCTGTTGTTTTGCCTTATCCAGGAACAGATGGCATTTGGGAAATTTTCTGTGTATCTGTTTTAGATAATTAAGAAATGTATTTTCATCAAACCAGTCATACTGTCTGAACAGCTGTTTTCCTTCTAAACTGATGGAACCAAATAGAACTAATTCTTGATGTGACCCAGTAACTTTGACAATTGGTCGTTCATCTTTCTTTATCCATACCCTTCTTACAATAGAGTCAAAGAAGAAAAATGATTCATCGGTAGATACTACAGTAAATCCATCTTGGAGATTATCCAATAGTATCTTTCTGGCTCTTTTTTAAAACGTTCTTTCTCTTCTCTGGATGCTGTGTTTACATGTACCTTTCTTGGTACTTTCTACTTGAATCCCCATCTGTGAAGCAAGGTATAGATGTAAATGTGATGGTAGTGTATACCCACTTTCTCTGATTATGATATCATTAACTTGTTTTGTAGTCCAACCTTATTTACTAGACGATAATTGGCTTTTTATCTTGTATACTGAAAACATTATAACTCTTTTTTCATTCATATCATTTTTTGGCTCTATCAAGATAGGGATATAGTTGTGGTTATTTTCACCTTATCTATTATGTTCTGTGCTCACTTTTTCCAGATTTTTTCAATTTAATTTGTGAATTTTTCTTATCTTAACAGAGCCCATTTTTTTGTAATACAATATATAATAATATACTATACTATAGATATATGCTTAGATAATATAAAGAGGATAGAATATTTCTATTATTCTTACCTAAATTCAATATAATAATTCTAAATAAACTAAAATACTATAACAAATCCAATGTGATTGCAGATAATGCAATGTACACATATTATATTTAAGTAAAAAGATTATAGAGATAATTACTTATGCAAAAGTCAATAGCAGTTGTAGATGATGAATCAGATTTGGCAGATTTATTTAGCGAGGCTTTAAAAATCAGTAACTATGATGTTTGTAGTTTCACTGACCCAACTCTGGCCTATGAACATATCAAGGAAAATCCAGATAAATACTCATTGTTAATTACTGATTATAGAATGCCACAAATGAATGGTCTATTATTGGCTACGAAACTTTTAGAAATTGATCTAAGTTTAAAAGTAATTATCATGTACCTCCTTCCAAGAATTAGAATATATTCCTCAATTCAGATTCATTAGAAAACCTATATCAATACTCAAATTTGTTAAAATTGTCAATGAAACTATATTATCTCCTCTATCATATGGTGGTAATTAGTAGAAACCTTAAAAATTCTAGAAGAATATTAGTAATACCTATATCTAAAATTGACAATTTTACCATTTTATTAAAATTAAGAAAAAGACGAAGCTACATGGGAATATTGCCATGCTTTCTTCTTGGACCTTCTTCTCTTTTTCTATATATAGAATGAAGTGCAGAAATTAATCTCTTTCTTGTCTCTATTGGTTCTATGACATCATCTATATACCCTTTTGAAGCTGCAATGTAAGGATTTGAGAATTTTGTTCTATATTGTTCCACTAATTCTACTTTTTTTTCATTAGGTTTTGAGGAATTAGCAATTTCAGTTTTGAATATTATGTCACATGCACCTTCAGGTCCCATAACTGCAATTTCTGCATTAGGCCATGCAAAATTATAGTCAGCTCCTATATGCTTGCTATTCATTACACAATAGGCGCCACCGTATGCTTTCCTGATAATTATAGTGAGTTTAGGTACAGTTGCCTCTGAAAATGCATAAAGAAGTTTTGCTCCGTGTCTAATAATGCCTCCCCATTCCTGATCGGTGCCAGGAGAAAGCCAGGAACATCTACGTAGGCATACTAATGGAATATTAAAACAATCACAGAATCTTACAAATCTAGTTGCCTTGTCACAGGAATTGATATCTAAAACTCCAGCTGAGTACTTCAGGTACTATCACTGAACTATCCCTATTGAATTTCCATCTAGTCTTGCAAAACCTATTATTATATTTTTTGCCCAATATTTTTGGACTTCTAGGAAATCACCATTATCTATAACTTTTCGAATAAGTGAATTCCATATCATATGGTTTAGTTGGACTAGATGGAAGGATAAAATTCAGTTCATCATTTTCTCTCAGAGGGTCATCCTTCGTATCTATTCTGGGAGGAGTTTCTAAGTTGTTGGAAGGGATAAATGATAAAAGTGTATGTAGTATTCTAAAACATTCTTGTTCATCTTCTGCTAGAAAATGCGCAACACCACTCTTTTCATTATGAATTTGTGCTCCACCTAAATCATCGAAACTTACGTTTTCTTTAGTTACCTCTTTAACAACTTCAGGTCCAGTGACAAACATAAAAGAAGATTTAGTCATTATTATAAAATCTGTTATTGCAGGAGAATAAACAGCACCACCAGCACATGGACCCATAATTAAAGATATTTGAGGAACAACCCCAGAAGCTTTGACATTTCTATGAAAAATTTCGGCATATCCTGCAAGACTTGCAACACCTTCTTGTATGCGAGCTCCACCAGAGTCATTTATTCCTATTATTGGTACTCCTTGTTTTAATGCTAGATCCATGATTTTACATACTTTATGAGCAAATGACAAACTTAATGAACCACCAACTACAGTGAAATCATGAGAAAAAGCATAAGCCAATCGACTATTAATTAATCCATATCCTGTAACGACTCCATCTCCTAAAATCTTTTTCCTTTCCATCCCAAAGTCAAAACATTCATGAGTTACATAAGGATCTATTTCTACGAATGATTTAGAATCAAATAATGAATACATTCTTTCAAATGCATTCATTTTTCCCTTTTGTTTACGTTGTTTCTGCTTTTCTATTCCTCCCCCAATGAGATGTTCCTCCTTTTTGTTCTTAAATTCCTGAAAATCCATAAGGTAGAATAAATTTAAAATGATAAAAAGATTGGTTCAAGGTAAATTTAATAATTCAAAATTAATATTAGCCTTTAAAATAACCTTAAGACTATATTTACAAATCTTTTTTGAGGTAATTTTTGACATGATTCGCTTATTTGTGTAACTATCTGTAAATATGTATTCAATATATCTATTGCGTAATTAGCAACCATGTAAAATATTACATAACTGATCTAAGATAAAAGAGAATAATGTTATTAAATTTATAAAATTTACAAAAATTAATTTAATTTTCAGAATATTTTGATTCCTTCCTAATTACGCAAAAAATTTAATATACTTAGCTAAAAGTATATTTATAAAATATAGCTAATAGTATATACTCAATCATCATATCTTTTTTGTAATTGTTGTTTTAATATTTCAATAATATTAAAGATTTAAAATTCTTTTTGAAAAAATAATAGAAAATTTTAGATTATCTTTAGAATTATTATTGTTCTTGCTAGCGAAAAACCAAGAAAGGAGAAAAGATAATTATACACTACTAAAAAATTATTTATATGAGGCATGGTAATAAAAAAATTATTAATTTTAGTTGCTAATTCTTATTAATAATATTATTTTAATAAAATATTTTTTTTCTGAATGGTACTAAATAGCAATATATTAATTAATAATTCTTAATTACTTGATGATTCTTAAATACTTGTATTGTCTTTCAATGTCAAATTTAAAAATATACTTGTGCCAGTAGATGGTTCGGAATTCTCCATGAGAGCATTAGAATATGCTGTTCTGATATTGAAAGAATTCGATTCTAAATTAATAGCATTACACATTGTACCTTCTTCAATAAGATATGATTTTTTTATGAGTAAAAAAGATTATGAAATGAATTCTCCATTCAATCAAATTCTTCAATTTGCATATCTAGAAGCACAAAAATGGTTTAAAGATTTAAGAGAAAAAATTGATGTAGAATTCAAAACAGATGTGGTAATTGCTGAAGAATCGATTGTTAAAGAAATAATTGAATATTCAGAACGAGAAAATATAGATCTAATAGTTATAGGAACTCGAGGTAGAACTGGTTTCAAGAAACTGTTTTTGGGAAGTGTAGCATCAGGAGTTTTAAATTTTGCACATTGTCCTGTTTTAGTTGTAAGATAAAATATTAGTGAATCAAAATTAATAAATAATTTGTATTTTTTGTATCTTTTTTAAGATCAAATATTATAAAGAAATTTACTACTTGATGAATTGTAAATATACTCAATGACAAGAATATGTACATATTTGAGGCTGGGTCATAATTATTCCATTTTCATAACGAATAAAGCTATTTTATTGGTGTATATGATGTTTTGGTGAAATACCATACAGACCAACAAACTAGCACAGCAGGAGAAGAAGAGATCAACATCCATTCTAATTAGTATTTTGTATTTGATTGTTGTTTGATTCGTTGGCCACGTAATAATAATAAAACAAGAAGAAACGTGGGAGACCCCATATGTCTATTCTCCTATAGTGTTATCCTGAGATGTTTTGTTGTTCGTATATGGTTTAGATTGGATTCCAAGAGATCATTGCACGAATGTTATACTTACCAACATAGGTTACAATTTCATTTACTGACATGGGTAACACTTTCTAGTTCTGCTAGGGAGTGTATGAAAAATAGAATTACAAACAAAATATAATTTAATTCATGAAAAAGAATTGACTGGAGATACAGTAACTGATATCTGTGCTAGATACCAGATATCTACAAAGACATATCACAAGTGGAAGAACAGGTACCTAAAGTATGGAATAGATGGTCTACAGGATAGAAGTAGAAAACCACACAATATACAACCTGCAAAGGTAACAAAAGAGATAGAACAGGAAATACTGGATTTACGTATAACAAAAAGATTTGGATGTAATCGTATTAGATTCAGGTTAAAGAGACTAAAGGAGATATCACTTAGTACCAAAATCATATACAAGATACTGAAAAGACATGGTCTGAACATCCTGGAATGCAAGATCAGAAATAGAAGAAAATGGAAAAGGTTTGAGATGAAAAAACCAAACCAAATGGTACAGATGGATATTTTAGGACCATTTTACCTTGAGAATTCAGATAAAAAGAACTATTTTATCAGTTGTGAGGATGATTGTTCAAGGAAAGCAGCAAGTGACTGGTCTGAAAGAAAAAGGAGTGTAGATGTACTGGATGTACTTGGAGACTACATTGTAGAGAATGGGAAACCTAACAAGGTAATGCATGACAATGGTAAACAATTTACATCCAAAATATTCAAAGGTTTCTTGAAAAAGAACAAGATAAAGGATAAACCAATTCCAAAAGGCTATCCACAACTACAAGGAAAAATTGAGGCATACAACAAGATAGTAAAGAATGAGTTTCTTGCAGTAGAAAATATTCCCAATGTAAATGATGGAAAGAAAATGTATTACATGTTTGTAAAAGCATACAATGATGAAAGAGAACATGGTGGTATCAATGGTCATACACCATCTGAAATGTTTCTTATGAAAGGAACAAGATTAAATAATTCCAGTAGTAACAACATAGTCAAGCAGATAAAAGAAAGTGTTACCCATGTTGGTAAGTGAATCTGTTACCTATCTATGCAAGTACTACAGGTAATAATAAATAAACCAAGAAGTGAAAAATCCAAATTCATATTAGAATATGTAAATTAGAGGAGAGGAATGATTGGTTTCCTAGTGGGCTATGACTATTTCTACTAATATGGCGTTTATATAAAATGTAAAACCATTAGATATATGTCATGTAATTTTAATTGATTGCCCTCTAGAAGACATCATCAAAAAAGTGGCAAGAGGACTTAAAGATGACTGAGTTGGTGAAGTTAAGAAAATTTTAGGAGAATACATAATACCCAAAAAAGGTAACGTAGTCAAAGATAGATTCTATATTCCTAAAAATTTGATAGAGCGTTTTGATGGCGGTACATTCTATTTTAAAATAATGAAAGAAGAAGCAGAATAATACAAAAGGGATTGATTTACCTCATCTATACATATAAATAATTATTTTTATTTCATTCAATATATCCATAGTTAAAGTATAATTTCATATGATACACTATTTCTAAATTAATATTGTTCCTCTATGAATATCTTTTTTGTTACAAATATAACAACGATTATTATCGAATTTGTCTATTAAAATAGTAGCAAACCAATAACATGGTTCACAAAATGCAAATTTACAATTGTATTTATCATAATAATTTTTGTTTATAGTAATAATTTGTTTATTAGACACTTTTTTAATATCAACTCCTATGATATAATATACAAAATTAAACTACGTTAACCTATCCAATAGATTTAGAGCCTATCCCAAAATTATCTTCCTATAAATTATTATGCTGTTTGCTAATTGGACAAGACCAAGATAGTTTTTATCCTTCTTTTCATATACCAATTAATATAATTATGCTGACATTACTTTAACATCATGGTTATACATTTTAGACAATAATAAATTTAGCTAAGATAGGTAGCATATACATTCTATCCATTTGATTGAGAGCAATAATCTTTCTAGAACAAGATTTTTTGAGCAACTGTATAAACTAGAATCTGATGCACATGTAAAGGAAAGAATGTTGCTTGTTTTAAACGTAACATACGACAAACAGATTCCTGCACAGGTAGCAAGAGATCTGCATAGAAGCAGGACATGGGCTTCTGACTGGTTAAAGAGGTACAGGGAAGAAGGCATAGAAGGATTAAAAAACAGATCAAAGTGGTAGGCCACCAGAGATACCACAGGAGATAGCATACAAGATAAAAAGCCAACTTTCATCTAGCAAACAGGGATGGACTACAAAACAGGTTAATGATATCATAGTCCGAGAAAGCGGAGTACGGTACCATCAGATTTACATCTACACATTACTTCGAAAGTGGGGATTCAAGCAGAAAGTACCAAGAAAGGTACATGTAAACACAGCATCCATAGAAGAGAAAGAACGTTTTAAAAAAGAGCAAGAAAGATACTGGATAATCTCCTCCAGCAGGAAGGATTCACGGTAGTATCTACGGATGAATCATTCTTCTTCTATGATTCACTTGTCCGGAAAGTATGGATAAAGCATGATGAACGACCTGTAGTCAGAATTACTGGATCTCATCAAGAATCAGTCCTCTTTGGTTCTACCAGTCTGGAAGGAAAACAGTCTGTTCAGACAGTATGACTGGTTTGATGAAAATACATTTCTTAATTATCTAAAACAGATACATAAAAAATTTCCAAAATGTTATCTGTTTCTGGATAAGGCAAAACAGCACTATAAATCAAAAAAGGTACTGCAATATTTTGATCTACACAAAAAAGATCTGATTCCAGTATATCTTCCAACAGCATCTCCAGAATTTATGTTACTGGAAGAGATATGGCATATAGCCAAAAACGATCTACTTGTGTTACAATACTATTCATCATTTACAGATTTCAGAAATAAAATATCTCAATATTTTAGAACAAAAAGATTTAATCTGAATATGAGAAATTACCTAGTTGGATGTGAGTAAGCATATTTATCTTAATTGGTATACCTTGTAAATAATTTCCTGAATCTGTTATGCCATGAATTTGTTCTCTTTCTACTACCCATCTTCTTGTGGGATGTCTATTGTTGTGTTTCTTTTCTTCTCTTCTATGTCGTATGTGTGGAATGTATCCTCTCTTGATGATTTCTTGTTCTACATCTTTGGAATGATATGCTTTATCAAGACTTAGATTCTGATTTTTCTTCTTATTCTTATTCTTATTCTTGTCGTTGTCGTTGTTGTTGTTTCTATATTTTGTTGCTGATTTTGAAGATGGTCTTTTGATAACCATGCTGTCAACGGTTTCAATTGCAGTAGTAACATCATAGGAGTATTTGCAGATGTTATAAAAGTAGAAAGTGGAATGCCTTCTTTATCTGTTAAAATATGTCTTTGCTGCCTAATTTACTCCTTCTGTCAGTAGTAGGATTATGCCCTGTCATCTCCCCCCTAAAAAGGTGATTTTACAGATATGCTGTCAAGAGACTGCCAGTTCCACTTAATTCCTTTCTTTAAATCGTATATTTGTAGCATTCTTGTCCATAATTTATCAAATATATCTGATTTTCTCCATTCCTGAAATCTTCTGTGGCATGTGGAACCAGAACCATACTCTTTAGGTAACATTTTCCACTGACATCCAGTTCTAAGGATAAACATGATATCATCAAATACTTTTCTGTATGGAACAATGGGACGACCTATTGTATTCTCTGGTTTCTCATTTGGTAAAATATTTTTAATTTCATTCCAAAGATCATCTGGAATGCGTATAATTGTTCTAACATACTTTTTACTTTTATTCAAATGTTAAACATATAAGAGAATAAAAATAGGCAGCTATATTTCTATCTATTTTTGGGATAGGCTCTAAATTTAAAATATATTAAATTAAAGAATTTAGATGAACTGGAAAAGATAGTAGGATTTTCTATCCAAGATTTAAAAAAATTAAAGAGTATTTTAATTGAAATAGCATCAGAACATAAGAACTTTAACATTGAACAGATAAAAGCATTATTTTTTGAATTACTCGAAAAAGTTGAAACTAGAATTGCATTGGAAAGTGAAAATAATGCAAAAATGCAACTCAATTTTATTCTTCAAAATCAAATTAAAAGCAATCGACAAACATTACACTGTCAAGGAGTAGTTGGATCTATTCTAAAAAATTTTTTTGATTCGGGAATAGGAGAAATTGATATAGTTGCCATTAAAAGCATAATTGACTTACTCTTAAATCATAAAGGAAATGATATAACAAAACTAAATGTCAAACCAGAGGTAATGATGGATCTATCTAATTATGGTAGTAATTCAAGATTAGAAAAAGAAAAAATAAAACTAGCGATCAACTTTATTTTAAATGCTGCAAATTTTGGAAAACTTCAGAACCATACCAATAGATTAATAAATTTAAATGAATCTTCTTTTCTTTTTCTTCTTCTTCTTTGTCAATTAATAATTCTGCAAATTGGAATGATAGAAACCAAGTAGGTGTACCCGGTAGTATTATTTAAGATGAATGCGATTTGCATAAATTTCAAATTCTAGTATTTTTTGACTAATTATAGATATCTTCTCTCTCTACATATATATGATTAAGAATAGAGAAAAATAGATGTTGTTAATTAAATTTTATCTAGATAGATATCTCTCTCTGCTGTCTTTTTATGAATATATAAATTTGCTTCATCTACCTTTATTGCCTGCATAGGACAAACAGTAACACAGGCAAGTTCAAAATTTGGATAGTATAAATAAAAAATATTATTGTTGAAAAGAATAAATAAAAACCAGGTTAAAAAATCCATAGAAGTCATTTTTTGAATAACATGATTAATATAATTATTGACAATGTACATATACATAATATGATAAGTAAAAATTACAAATCATTATCTAAAAGAATTAATTACTTGAAATTTTTGTATTTTAGTACAATTATTGTGGCTTTATCATCTTTTTATATATTTGCTTCTACTACTACTTCTCTAGCTGATGCTCAAAATGCTAGTAATTCAACAGAAATAGATACATTGTTTGAGACAGCCGATACTTTGTACAGCCAAAAAAAATATGATGAAGCAATCAAGTACTATGACAAAATCCTGGTGATAAATGCATCAGAGATTGATGCTCTCAATCACAAAGGTCTTGCTCTATGGGAGTTGCAAAAATATGATGAGGCAATACAGTATTTTGATCAAATTCTTGCAATAAATTCATCCAATGTAAAGGCTTTAAATAACAAAGGTCTTGCTTTATTGGGATTGCAAAAAAATGATGAGGCAATACAGTATTTTGACCAACTTCTCTCTATGAATGCATCGGATATTTATGCTCTAATTAACAAAGGAGGTGCTTTATTGGGATTGCAAAAAAATGATGAGGCAATACAGTATTTTGACCAAGTTCTATCTATGAATGCATCTGATGTTTATGCAATAAATAACAAGGCAGAAGCTTTAGCTGAAATGGGAAAGAATGAAGAAGCACTTTCAGTTATAGAAAAAACAGCTATAGATAATCCTAAGGATGAATATTTGCAAAGTACTATGGCTTTTATACTAGCTAACATGGGAAAAGACAATGAAGCTAGAGTATATTACGAGAAAGCCTTAAAAATAAATTCTAATTTAACTGAAATATTATATGAAAAAGAATTAGATGTATTTAACAGGGTTATGGGTAATAAAACAACATAATAACAATAACAACAATAACAACAACAATAAGTGTAAATTTTATCCACCTTCTTTATTTTTATATATATTACCAATAATCTTACAAAATCAATCTATTATTCTAATATTACCGATAGTTTAAGTGGTCTATATTATATGATTATGAATATGATGATTATAGAGTATACTATTTGACTTATCTATACTGGCTAACAAAAATTCACATACAAATTCTTTATATTAAAAGATGTATATAATGCTTAAAAAGCTAGTATTTTCATATTTCTAAAATATACGAAATTTAGTTAGTCAGTATAGTTGATACTGTTAATTATAACAAATATTTGCCAATATTTACCATATAATAGAAACATTTATTCTTTCCATATCAATCTTGACCTATACTAAGTTAAGTATCATAATTTAGGCCAACTACCAATCTTTCTAAGATATCTTCTTACAGTACATAATAGACTGTATTCAGTTTCGTAGTTATAGTTTGCACATACGTCTTTCTTGAGATTTCTTTTTACCTTTGTTTCTACAAGATTTGAAATGGTGAACGTGTTGGTAGTACACAGTTAGCCAGTCGTCTGATTGTCTTTCTATAAATTGTTTAGTCTTTTTGCTTACATGAAATGATGCATTGTCTATTACAAGTATAAATCTCTTGATTTCTTTTTTGATCATATCTTTTGATACTTTTTAGATAGTTTATAAAATCATTGCTGTTTCTTGTTTTGCTTGTATTGAATTTAATTCCATTAAAAGTGTATAATGATATATATAATCCATAGACTTCTGTTCTTTTCAGCAGTATGTTTTTGCTATTATGGTAAGATGTAACCATTTTCATTTATTATATGAAAATTTTTTAAAAGAGCAGAAAATATCCTCATTTATCGTTTATCTTGTTCTTCTTTTTCTATAACATCCTTTCTTGGTCTTATGATCCTATCGTAATTATCCTCTCAAGCATTAGTACATTATTTAGAGATGAAATAAGAGCTAAAATCTGTATGGAACTGGATATCAAAGGTTTGGGATCTTGTTAGATTTACAAACTGTAAAAGAGTATCTGCTTTTGTCATAGATGAAACTGTTACTGAGATTGGTACCTCCATTTTTTCTCTGGTTTCTTATTAACCAATTGTTCAGTACTTGTAATCCACATATCATTACGAAGAGACAAACATGTTTGTTGCTGTAAAATTCCTTACATCTTTTGCTGGAATTATGGCAAACATACTGTATATACTGATGGAGGTACATGATATATGATGAAGCATAGATAATGTCGTTGAGATTGGAACACTATCTACCTCACCATTTCAGAAAAGTATGATAGAAAGAGTTAACCAGTATGTTAAAGATAGAATGAGATATTTGATAGATTATTATCCATGTATGCAAAAAGTAATGAATGTAACTTATTACATGTATATAATTGGTTACAATTCTTTGTAACTATGTATAATGATACAATTTCATTCTATGAACTAATTACTTTAGTAGTATAACAATCATTGATTATGGATAAAATGATGTTCAAAGTTAGCAACATTAAAAGTTAAATAGATCCATACCATAATATCATTTTATACTTTTAAATTAGATTCTTATCTCTCATTTATTTAGTAAAATATCTAAAAAACAACAATTCTTACACTTTTAAATAAGATGCATGGTAACAATTTTTTTGACTTTGAAAAATTATACGAGTCTTCTTTACGATAGTTATAAAAAGTGGAAAAAAGAGGAGAAGAAAGAATATTAGCAGAGATATAAAATTTTGAATGTATATCAATATAACGAATTCAACTATCTTACCTTAATTTAAATTTTCTAGCAGCTTCAGCATCTTCTATTCCAAACATTCCACCGCTATCAGCCATATAGAATATACCTACTGTAATAGCTGTTATTGCAGCG
This sequence comes from uncultured Nitrososphaerales archaeon, assembly GCA_963840085.1. GTDB lineage: Archaea > Thermoproteota > Nitrososphaeria > Nitrososphaerales > Nitrososphaeraceae > TH1177. Next base: position 14,865 of record CAWIYT010000203.1, on the reverse strand, counting down.
CTGATACCTAATGCTACTAATGTTGGATGTGGAACCTTCAAATTACTTTGAACGTGAGCTTTCATAGTTTTGAGCATCTTTAAAATCAATATAGTTAAAAAGTAAGTATACATTTCAAATATATAGAGATATCTATTCATTCTTCTATTAGCTATAAAATAGATTATCCTATTTCTGAAAAGTATTTTAACAAATATTCTCTAAAATTTATCTTAATATTCAAAATCTAATCGATAAATATTATATAATATAATAAGAATTACAATGGAAAACGATAAGAAAGATATAAAAATTGAAACGGATGAAGATGTTGGTCTAGACGATAAAATAAAAGCAGGAGCAAGAGCAATAGGCAAAAAAATTGAAGACCCTGATAGAGACACTGGTGCAGAATACGAAGCAGAAAAAGCCAAAGAAAGAGTTGTAGATTGACTAAGTAGTAGAATTGGTTTTACAAAATACTAGTAATATATTTCTACTGTAAAAGATGGAAATTATCCTATTACCATTGGATTACAAATTTTTATTTCTATTTTTTATCTATAGATTTTTTAATTAAACAATTATATTAACTAAATTATCTTGAATTATTAAATAGTATAATTAGCAATGTGAATATACTACAGACAGAGATTCACAAAATTCTCATGACCTTCTATTGTTATGATGTACATTCCTTAGATGTTATGGCTGCTGCTTTTACTAATAATTTGTCTACAATTCTTTAATAATTGAGTATTTATTAATAACAAAAAAAGAATTCCTTTTTCTAGCTATTTGAGTCTCAGTATAGATGACTCGAGTACATGTTAATCCAAACATAACTTGATAAAGCTTTTTCTATAAAATTATATTAATAATGCTGATACATATTAATATACAATAAGAAACATGTCCTTAAATGATTTCATTGTTTGGATGTACTTTTATTTATTTAATTGTATTATATGTTGCTATAACATTTTCATCATATTTGTGTAGTTTTACTAGCATTGACATTTCAACTGCACTAATCATTGTTTTAATTATATCTTGATAAAAAATATTAGAAGTGGAGTCTTTTGTTTTTGTTTTTGTTTTTTCTAATGAGACTTTGTTATTTGTAATTATACTTTCAGCAGTCATCATTTCATAATTGTTTTCAGTATCTTCACTATACCATCCTCTTGTCCATCCAACAAATGGAAATTTTCCAAATACAAAACCTAATTGTGACCAAAAAGTCATTAATTCACCAGCCACATGTTGTACATTATCTTGTCCTCCTGTAATTATAAAGGCAGCTATTTTATCTCTAATAAGAAATTTATTATGTGTAATAATCTGATTCTGAACACAATTCAGTCTCTGTACCATTTTATAATATAATGAACTTGCACTTCCCCATCTTATAGGGGTGGCAATTAATACTACGTCAGCCCACAAAATCATTTTCTCATATATTTGCATCATTTGATCTTCTTTATCCATTTCAGATATTGAGCATGGAAATATACATGCATTGGCGTTCTTTGAATAATAGCCTTCACAATCTTTAAATTCTAATTCTCGAAGCTTAATCATAATAGTCTCTAAATTAAGTTTATTTCTGGAATAATCTAAAGCAAAACCTAAAGCAGTTTCAGAAGTACTTTTACGAGGAGCAATCTTATCATTTGCATTTGTTGTAGATATTCCAAGAATTCTTATTTTTGACTTTATTGAAATATTATCTTCCGTTATAGTAGTAGCAGATTTCTGTTGTTGCTGTTGTATTAAATAATTATTTACCGATGTTTCTAAATCTGAATAGGCTCGATGAGGTTTATAGACTTTTTTACCTTTATCGAGAGGAACAGGATTCACATATAATTTTCCATTAACTACCTTTACTTTATAAGAATTTACACTATCTCCTCCCTGATGGGGTGATTTACCATTTCTTATGGAATATTTCCATCCATGCCATGGACATGTCACAATATCACCTTCTAGATAACCCTTACTAAGAGGTCCACCCTTGTGTATACAAGAATTAGAGATAGCATAAAATTTTCCATCCATATTAAATATGGCGATATCAATATTTTTTTTACCTTTTTTCTTATCTTCATTCGAAATAGAAATAGAAATAGATTTAGATTTAGATTTTCCTGGTGGTATTTCTGCAGAGAATCCAACATATTGATAAGAATTATCTTTGTTTGATGGCAATTTGTACATACTTCACCTTATTATTATTATTATTTTATTATTAAAGAATTTTATATTATTGTATTTTATATTTTGAGATCAACTCCAAATAATATTACTTTATTCAAGAATTTGAAAATAAGAGTTATATAAAAAAAGATATATCTAAAAAAATAAATGACAAAAAGATGTATTTAAAATTAGTTATGTCAACTTAACAATACAGATTTAGCTGTGAATATTCTATTCTAATATATGCAATTGTTACTAAGTTAAGTATCTCATATATCATCAACATGCATTAGTTTTCAACATACTCTGATAGAAAGAACTTTAGCTCTGAATGTTTAGATTGATACATGTGCCCAAATCCTATATTCTGAAATTATCTGATACTCAGAAAAAGGAACTGAATAGATTCATGAAGAGTACTCGTGACAAAGAGGAATACAGAAGAGAGCGTCTGCTATAAAGCAAAAGATGAAGAAGATACCTTACAGAACAATAGCCAAAAACCTTGGTGTAAATTACCGTAATGTGTATGACTGGATTAACAATTACAGAAAACACGGTTTGGATGGTATAAGAAATAAGAGAGAAAATGCAGGTAGAAAACCAGTAATATCTACTCACAAAAACAAAGAGATGGTAAAAGACATAGTATTGAACAAATCACCCCATACATTTGGCTATCTCAAGAATACCTGCTGGAGTATTAGACTTTTAGCTACATATCTCTCAACATTACTGGAAATGAATGTCAGTCCAATGCAAACATGATGGAGAATAATTCATGATTTAGGTATAGTATGCAAATAACCAAAACTTGAACTGGAGAAAGGCATCGATTTTGAGGAAAAGAAGAACAAGATAAACAGATACAAGAAAATATCCTCTGCTCTTTTTAAAAAAAGATTCTACTGGGATTTGAAGATGAAACGTGGTTACATCTGCAACCATACATAGCCAGAACATACATGAGAAGAGGGGAACAGCAAAAGATACTCCATAAAGGATCTAACGATAAAGTCAATGTATTCATAACCCTTCTTTATCCCCTAAATGGAATCAAATTCAATACAAGCAAAACAAGAAACAGCAATGATTTCATAAACCATCTAAACAGCATCAAGAGATATGTACTAAAGAGAAGTATCAAGAGATTTATACTTGTAATAGACAATGCATCATTTCATGTAAGCAAAAAGACAAAACACTATATGGAAAGACAGTCATACTGGCTAACTGTACTATTTCTACCAACACGTGCACCATTCCTGAATCCAGTAGAAACAAAAGTAAACAGAAATCTCAAGAAAGATGTATGTGCCAATTACAACTACGAAACAGAAAATAATCTATTATGTAATGTAAGACGGTATCTAAGATGTTTTGGTTGTTGGCCTAAAGTATGATACTTAACTTATTTGTTAAAAATAAAATGTCTATTGTTGTAGTAATGTATTTGCTGTATGCTTATTTTCCTAGATAATTTTTAGAAATACCTACTATGATAATAAAAAAATGAGATATATTGTTATTATTATTATTAATTAGATATGATTTTACATTATCATATTTAAAAAATGGATATAAAAAATTTTTCTATTATCCCACTTTAAATACAACTTTTGTTACATCTTCCTTTTTATCAAACATATCATATGCTTTAGGAGCCTCATCAAGTTTCATCCTATGACTTATCAAAGGCTTTGGATCGATTCTGCCTACTTCAATTAAATGTAATAGTTGTTCATTATATTTTTTAACAGGACATTGACCTAGGCGAATTTGAAGTTCTTTATTGAATAATTGTCCTAAAGGAAATTTGTCATAATCTGAACCATATACTCCAGGTATAGATATAGTTGAATATTTTCTTGCTGCTTGACACATCCAATTTATTACTTGTAAAGGATTAGCAGGCTCATACGCAGGATTGGTAACTTTTGAATGATCATGGCCTTTATTACCAGTATTACCTAATGACATATGCCCTACTGCTTCATATCCAACAGCATCTATACAGATGGCTCCTTTTCCGTTAGTTTCTTTTTTTATTATTTCAACTGGATCATCATCATCAAAGTTGATGATCTCTGCTCCAAGATTTTTTACCTTTGATAAACGAGCTGGCCAATGATCTATACAAAATACTCTGGCAGCACCTCTTAAAAAATAACTCATTACTGCAAAGTAGTCGACGGGCCCTGCTCCAAATACTGCTATATCATCTCCTGGCTGAACATTTGCAATATCTGCTCCAAAATAACCTGTAGGGAGTATATCGCTCAAGAAAAGTACTTGTTCGTTCTCGTGTCTTTGCCCACAGTTTTATACTGACGATGTATCTTATTTTATAGGTCTTGATAAAAGAACCAAAGTAGAATTAGAACTTGCATATAAAAACTATCCTTCAAATATTACACTATCTATGGATCATAGCGATAATGCTGCGACCTTAGTGTATGATATTTATTATGCCGATGATGATGTTGTAGATGATAATGATTTTATTAAAAGATATGATAAATCGATAGGTTCTTCTAATTCAACAACATATGCCCTAGTAGTTGCTGATCTTCTAGACCAGGTCTTAAGAGAATATGCAGACGCAATAGTTACTGATATAGATCTTACTAATATGTCTAATTTGATGTTATTAGATAACAAGGAAAGTCTTACAACTTCTGTCGGCTCTGAAAATGATTCATCTAACGTAAATTATACTAAATTCTTTTCACAAAATAATCCAATATTTAATTATGCTGATTATGAAACAGCAAAGGCATTAGCAGTTGAAATTAAAGATATATTTCAAAAACAACTAAAATCACCTAGTAATGCTATAAAACAGTCCGTAGATGTTATTTCGAAATTGGAAAAGGATCTTGAAAAATTAGCTGACTTAATTAATAATAATGGTTCACCAGCAGTAATAATGGAATTGGTTCATTTACAAATACATCCATCTTTGCAAAGAGGATTTGAATTACAAACAAAGATGAATATGGATGGACAAATGGACATGGGGGACAAATTGATGACATAGAATAAACGAATTGAAATTGGGTTTATTTCTATTTTGTATATATAAAATTCTTAAATACAAATTACATTTAGTAAAATTATTTTCTATTCTCAATTTAGTTTCAGAATAAATTCAAGTGACCTTAACCATAGATGGAAAAGAGTTAGCAATAGAGATATTTTTACTATTTTTTTAAATATGATTTTCCATAAAGTTCTAAAGTAATAAATATAGTATACATACTTTGTTCACTACTTTGATAAATATAATAAGAGCCTTTCTTTTAGGATTGAGTATATTATTGGTATTAGGAATAGCAACAACAACTACCATTAATAATAATTTTCAATCTCAATTTGATAACAACAATGGCATTATGGTTTATGCACAACAAATTATGGGAATCCCTTCTGGGGATGGCTTTAGTACTGAACCACAGCAACCACAACAACCAGGAGAATATGCTGCAGGAACAATTGCAAGTATACAAAACGATAAGGATGATGTACCCACATGGCTACTTTCTGGAGTATGGAAAGGCGCTATAACTAATATTGATAAAGAAGAGAATAAGGCAGATACACTTCCTTCTACTTCAATTAATACCAGTAGCGATAATAATCTTCCAATTGCTGACTTTAAAGCAAATTTTGAGATGGTTATGTTAAATGGATCTTCTTTGCATGAACATACCATTTACAACTTTACATTATCAGATATTTCAAGGACAAATGATAAAAACTATATTTTTAATGGAACTGCTACAATAAGTATGAAAGATGGTCCAGTTAATGATGTTCCAATTAGTATCAAGACATTAAACAATAATGTCATAAGTATTTGGATTGATCCAGTCAAAATAAATGATCACTTTGGAAATACACCGATATATGGACAGATTATTCAAGATATAGTGATAAAGAAATAGCAATTATATGTTGTTAATATGAAATAAATTGTATTAACAACTGTATACTATTAATTACAATCACATTTAGCATAAAATCTGAAGATTAAATCAAATAATCTTTTTATTATATCTTTTTTATTTCATATATAACAGTTAAGTGTTCTTCTGCTGTGTATACATTATAGGTTGTTAAAAGCAATGCTTCATCACTTTATTGGCTTGTAGTCGCTCAAGCATCACTCCACTTTGTTAATACTGTTTTTGCAACATTTCTTGTTATTTCTTGTCCTTGTGCTTTGGGAATAGCAACACCTATGGTAGTCTCTTTGGGTGTTGGTAAGGCAGCAAGAGAAGGCATTTTAATAAATGGAGGAAAACATCTAGAAAAGTTATCACATATAGACACAATAATATTTGATAAAACAGGGACACTTACTAAAGGTAAAAGGGAGGTTACCGATATAATTCCAAATGATACTTATAATGAATATCATGTATTACAATTGGCATATTCAGCAGAAATAAAATCAGAACAACCAATAGCAAAGGCAATTGTTAATAGAGCATCAGAAAAAAATATTTTTTCTCTTCAGATTACTGCCTTTAATTCAATATCAGGACACGGAGTGGTTGCAAAACTCAACAATCAAGAAATATTTGTAGGAAGTCCAAGAATTGCTTATAATAATAAGGAATAGTCTTCCTCCTCCAATTACTATCACTCTCTTCTCTTACAATTTTGAAAATTTACAAACAAAAATAAGAGAATTAGAAAAAGAAGGAAAAACAGTAGTAACAGTCTTTGTCAAAGATAAACTAGTTGGAATAATAGCAGTTGCAGACACAAATTATAACAAAGGTATATTAAATTACAAAATAAATATTTTTAATTCATCAAAATATATGATAATTGGTATAGTTATAATCGTTATTATATGTGCAATAGTCATTTAGGAACTTTTTCATTGTAAATAAAAAATTTATAGTGCCAATAAAGACCAAAAGCCATGATAAGATATCCTGAAGTATAGACAGGAGTTGTTATCCATTCTAATTGATAATATCCAGAGACTGATGTATAGGCAAATAATACTATCCGCTATTCCTATTACAATCATTGCAACAAACATCCAGGGAAAAAATGTTAAATCTCCTTGATTTTTATCAAAAATTCCAGAATTCCAAATTACTAAAGACGCAGGAAAAATAAAAACTAAATCAAGTAAGAGATAGGATATACTAATATAGAATAATGGCAGATCTTCTTTTGATGATTGACTATAAGTATGGGATATAAAAGGTAAAATATAGACAAGATAAACAGTCATAATAATAAAAATTACAAATATGCTTTTTTTACTTGAATAATTATGAAATAAAACATACATTTTTAAACTATAGTAAATTAGAGGACCATAACCAATTAACCAAAGCGCATCTGACAACGTTATATTTCTTTCCAATTCTAAGATGATCAATTCTGAATAAGTGAATAGAATTTCAGCTACAGCCCATATTATTAATCCGATTGTTAAGATTAGAAAAGCCTTTCCAATTTCACCATCGATCTTTTGTCGGTATAATATTAAAACCGACAATGATGCGGCAATAATAATTGAAATAGGATTTGTAATATTACCTACATTATCCCTTTGACTTTCTGGAGATAAAATGATCAGTAATATAACAGACAATAAAGATAAACCTACTATAAACAAAAATCTTTTTCTGAATGTATAAAAACTTTCTAAATTCATTTTAAAATATCATTTCTTATATCAAATTTTTGATACATTAATAATGGTTCATCTATTATTACCACGTTATGATGATTGATAAAATCTTTTAAAAGTTTTAATTCATATTCTATCGAATAAGAATTTGATATATCATATATACAGCAAATTTGTATATTTTCATTCTAAATTATATAATTTTTCAAGCTTATTTTCAATTCTTTTTAAATTTTCATAGTTATTGAATAGGTTCAATATTTGAATATCTAGGAAACAAAAAACTTGAATATTTGATTTATCAAATTGTTCAAAATTGATAAAATCAATATTTTTAATTTTAAAAGATTTATTAGAAGAAACTGTATTCATCTAAGATAAAAGATATCAATATCTGATTCAGATTCGAAATATCTTTTTTCATCAAAATGATCATACTAATCTTATTACTACTCTTCTAATATCCTTCATACTCTTTTGAAATCTGGACAAGATTCTTTAATGATTTTTTCTATATATCTATCATCACTACAAAATAAAATAATATGATTTCGTTTATTCAGAATTTCAGATATTAATTCATAATTATTAGATTCAACTAATTTGTTAATCATTATAGGTACATTAAAAGAAGGATCTAAGATATCTTTGATGCTAATCTCGTAACTTATTTATTACGAGATATTTCAATAACTCTTTTTTTATCCGGAGGATTATTGGGAATCCAGTTTTTCCCAAAACTCTTGTTATACTTTTTTCAAATAATTCGTAGTTTGATAACAATTCATTTTGACTCAAACCATAAAGATTGCATATTTGATATATCAAAGCTTTAGAATAAGACTTTCCTATTCTGTTCAAAACATTTAATATTATTTCCCTAATAACAATATCCGTTTTTTGGTTTCTATAAATATATCCACTACTTTCTATAAGTTTATTAATTTTTCATTTACTGGATTTTTAGAATACAATTTTTACGAATTATTTTTAATATATGCATCCAATATTTGATTATTAAGAAAATCAAATTTTTGAAGATAGGCTTCTCTTTTGTAAATATTGAATGTAAGAAAACACTTTTCCGCTAGATGGATTTATATCCTCCTCATTATTTTGATTAATTTGCTTAAACAGATGTTCTATTATTTTGTGTCTTTCATCATTCGTAAGCTCATCTGATATATCTAACAAATCTATAGCTTTGAATTTCCAATAATCTTCTATAACTAAATCTAGTTTATTTTTGTATTCAGAAGTTAAATCATAAACAATTTTTCCAAATGTAGTGAGATAATACTTTCCTTTTTCTTTTTTTATAAAGCCTTTTGTTGTTAATTCATTTAACTTTGTATAAAATTGCTTTCTGGTTAAGTCTATTTTTGTAATTGATAATGTATTTCCGACTGTATCATTATTATCTATTATTTGGTTAAGGATTTTCAAGGTATTTTCATTCATTACCAGCTTTCAATATTTCTTCTCTTATCTTGGTAATACATTGATCCATTGATGTTTGAACTAAAAATATCATTATATAATATAAAGTTATTGGGTTTTTTACTTGAAATAGATACATATTCCCAAAACTGGGATTTAGCTATTAATATACTCTATATCAAATAATGGAAAAAAATTTTTATAATACTTCAAATGATACCCTCGTTATTTGTTATTTTTTTATTATATTTATTTTTTTAACTTGGTCAATTATTACGTAGTTTTTTATATCATAGAATATATATAATAAAAATTAAGCAATATGTTAAGATACTCATGGATAGTTTTTGCTCATGCAATTTTGCTTTCTTTCGAATCTATATTGGCAGAATTTATTCAAAATTCTTTAGAAATTTCTATTATAACCATAGTAAGCATATGCATCACAATTTCTGGAGGAATTTTGCTGATTATTTATTTTACCTTAAATAGAAACGACAATAATATTATAAATATCTTTAATAAGTCTAAACAGTTGTTTCCTGCAACTATATTCTTATCTATTGGTATTTTTACATGGTATGACTCTGCCAGCAGAATAGGTGCTTCAAAAGATGGCCTTATTGCAGGAGCTCTCGAGATAACTATAGTTCTATTTTTGGCACGTTTGGTATTAAAGGAGCGGTTAACAAAAACACAGCTATTTGGAGTTTTTCTATCGATCATAGGATTTTTCATAACCATTTCTCATAGGCAATAACACAGGATCATCAATCAACTATTTTAGTTTAGGAGATTTTGAATCAATAGTGTCTGCTATTTGTTTTGCATCTTCATATTTATTTACTGTAAAGCTAGTCAAAAATAATTCCCCTATCAAAATCACAGGTTTTTTATTATTTTTATCAGGTTTAACATTTATAGTAATATCGTCTATAATATTTATAATTACAAAAAATTCTGTTTTCAGTTTTGAAGGCTTGAATACAGAAAAACTATGTATCTTAATTTTATTTTCTTTTATACCACTATCTTCTGCATTGTTCTATAATATAGGCATGAAAAAATTAGGTGCTTCTATAACTTCTATTTTGGCTTCTTCTACAATCATACTTACCATTATTTTTCAGATATTGCTTAATGTGATGGGCCATGCTATGATTTTACCCTTAAATATTTCAATGGCAATATTAGGAGGTTCAATAGGAACAATAGGAATATTTATTATACATCTTCCCTCAGATAAATTATTTGTTATTTTAAAAAGTAAATTTAATAATAGATTATCTATAAATAATCAGAGACTAGAGGTAAATAAAAAAATATGATAATGTTAAAATCTAGATTGTAGCATTATTATCTTGCAATCTCATTATTCTTTTAATGTCCAAGAAACAAGTCTACAAATATTGAATGAGATAGAACGTGGTGGTCATATCCTGATGTATATCGGATTTATCAAATTACACAGAAGAAAACTAAAAAAAGATGATTGACAGGAAGGTTGACAGACCATTTCTATATCCAGAAGTAGTTATGTACAATTTCTAGTATTTTGACTGAAAGTAGGATTTTTTATTTCATACAGAAGTGTACAGGGAATAGTAAGAGGATTGGCAGAAATATATCAGAATGAATAAAATACATTTTACTTAATTAAGAGTGCATATCAAGAAAATGTCTACTAATGTTAGCGATATTTTTACAAAAACAATTACATCATGATAAATGAATCAATAATCTTGGTGATTGATCCATCAGGTCTGTCATATCAAAAAGAAGTAGGTAACTAGATTGAAGATAAATGGAAGAAAGAACGTGAGAGAATATCTAAAAATACATATTGTAGTTGATACTACTAAATCAAAACAGATAATCTTATTCCCAGAGTAAATAAAGGTACAGTTCATGATACCAAGAAATTTCTATCAATGATAAAAGAAAGTTCCAAACATCACAACATTACCAAAGTATATGCAGATAAAGCATATGAAAGTACAACTAATTTTAATTTGTTAGACAGATAAATTGTATATTGAACCAGTAATATCTATTAGAAGAAATGCTAACAGTGGGGTTGTTGCCTAATTCAGTTTAACAATCGGTAAATAGAATTTCATGATTTTTGTTTTAGCTTAAAAGGGTATGTATGTTCCCTTGTGAGTATCAAACACAAGAGAAAAGATGGTTACTGGTTGTATTACCATCTAGCGCATATCGTAGAACGTGATACGGTTATTGGAAATATAGTTTATCTGGTCAAGGAAAATCCTCCTCCTCTTCCATGTTCAAAGAATGTCAGCAGCAGTAGCAACAGAGGGAGAAAACCAGTACACTCATGGAGAAACTTCTGTGTTTCTGTATTTTGATGGTTATATTTGGTTTGACTTATCGTGATATGCAGAATACAGTACCATCATTGAATTTACCATGGAATAACGATGATGAACCATATCCAGACCATACTTGGATAGCACGTACATTCAAGAAGATACCGTTAAGGTACCCTTGAAGATATTCTAACCAGGTCAGCCTACATGTGTCTGAAAGAATCAGCAGGATGGAAGAAAGAAGAAGGATTACTACTGGCTTCGGATAGTACTGGTATAGAAACAGATAAGAACGGTTATGAAGTACGACCAGTCAAGAAGAATAAAAAATTTGAATTAATAAAAGTAAAACAGTATCTGAAATGGCATATAATAGCTGTACTTGACCATCTTTCTTGTGATACTGAGTGTATAAGAACAACGAACAAGAATACACATGACTCTCTCCAGTACTCAGAACAATGTTAAACAGACTGAAGAAATACGGAATTAATCTTGCAGGTTCAATATTCAATGCTGACAGTGGCTATGATGGTGAAAAAACTACAAGTCAATCTTTATGATGAATATGTTTCCAAATATTAGGCAGAGGATAAATGCTAATAGGAACAAAGGTAAGAACAGGAAGTACAGTAAGAAGGCTTCAGAGATATTCAACAGTCATGTGAACAAACACATGAGTTCATTATGTAAACTGTTTCTAGTTATACTGCCATGAGAGTTATTATAGTTACATGTCCAATCAGATACTGTTTTTCCAATATCAGATTCATTTCTAAATGTAGAATTATTAATTGCTTTTCTCTGTAACCACATCCATCTAACCTCTATAAGGTTCAGTTCGGGAGATCTGGTAGGTTGAAATACAACAAGAACTATTCTTGGATAGTTACGTACTATTGCATTTCTTGTCTTTTTTGACCTGTGTATAGATGCATTATCTAACACAACAAATATTGTTTTGATGCTAGAATCATATCTGGTATCAACTCTTCTTATAAAATCTATAAACTGCTCACTGGTCTTGTTTCTATGTAGCAGTGTGTATACATCTTATCATTTGTATAATCGTAAACACCAAATGTATTGAGAATTCCTTTTACTTTCTGTGCTTTTTCTATCTTGGTACTGTGTTGAACACCATGATGGACCACCGTATGTCTTTGCTGCTATTGGTCCTTTCTCATCTTGATACAACAGTACGGAATCAGGAGGTGTATTGTATCTTAATTCTTCAATCCTATTTTTTTTAATTCGTATTCAGGATCTCTGCTTTTACCCAGTATCGTCTTTGAATTCCTCCACTCTATACCATGCTTTACTAGAACATTCTTTACCTCAGTATGACTGATGCTGTCTATAATCTTCTTTTCTTCCATTATGTATCCTGCAAGTACACGTAATGACCATGTAGAGAATTTCAGTTTGTACTTTCGGGGGTCATTAGATGCTATCTCTACACATCTTTCTTTCTTATATCCTCTGTAATCTTGTGAGCATTTCGTATATGTTTTCTAGATACAATACCATCAATACCATCCTCATTGAATCTGTGTATCCATTTACGTATATTATTATCATGATGATTTGTAATTCTTCTTATCTCAGGTACTGTGTATCCTTCTCCTCTAAGCAAGATCATTCTGGCACGATATCCTGATTCTGGATCATTATCGAGCAACCAGTGAAGGTCATTCATTTCCTCTGTACTGATTTCTCTGAGGTAAATATTCCACACAACATGAACAACATTATAGTAAGCTAAAGCAGTTGTTATAAAATTCATTTGTCAAATTAATTATTATTATTTTACAAGATTAACTAGATGGAATATTACAATGCTGTTAACAGTTATGTAGTCATACTCATTACTCCTATCTGTAAAACATCAGTTATCCTTCTACCATGTTTCTCATTGTAGTTACAAGTCCAATCAAATACTGCTTTTCCAATATCAGATTAGTTCTAAATGTAGAATTGTTTATTGCCTGTCTCTGTGCATCCATAACCATCTTATTTCTATTAAATTTAGATGAGGTGATCAGGGTAGGAAGAGATACACAAGAACTATTCTTGAATATACATGTAATTGTGTTTATTGTCTTTTTTGACCTATACCAATTAGCATATGTTTTCTAATTATCAATTTTAGCAAGCAAATAGTTTCTCATATTCAGATTGAATCTTTTTGTTCTAAAATATGAGGATATTTTCTTTTTAAAATCTGTAAATGATGAATAATGTTGTAGGACTAGAAGATCGTTTTTGGCTATATGCCATATCTCTTCTAATACCATAAATTCTGGAGATGCAGTTGGAAGATATACTGGGATCAAATTATCTTTATTGTCAGCAAAATATTGTAGTACCTTTTTTGATCTGTAATGTTGTTTTGCCTTATCCAGGAACAGATAGCATTTTGGAAATTTTCTATGAATTTGTTTTAGGTAATCCAAAAAAGTATTCTCATCAAACCAGTCATCCTGTCTAAACAATTGTTTTCCTTCTAAACTGGTAGCACCAAATAAGACTGATTCCTGATGGGATCCGGTAATCCTTACAACTGGTCTTTCATCTTTGCTTATCCATACTTTCCTGTACGAGTGAGTCATAGAAAAAGAATGATTCATCTGTAGATACTACTGTGAACTCTTCTTCTTGGATAGTATCCAATAGTATCTTTCTTGCTCTTTTTTAAAACGCTCTTTTTCCTCCTTCGACGCTGTGTTTACATGTACTTTTCGTGGTACTTTCTGTTTGAATCCCCACTTGTGCATGAGTCTGTAAATGTGGGTATAATGGTATCTTGTACCTCTACTTTTTCTGATAATCAAATCTTCTACCTGTTTAGTAGTCCATCCTTGTTTGTTGGATGCTAATTCATTTTTTATCTCATGTATTTTCTCTTCTGGTATATCTGGATGTCTACCGCTTTTTGGTCTATTTTTTAATCCCTCTGCTCCTTCTTGGGAAAATCTATCCAACCAGTATAATCCCCAGGGCCTACTTCTATGTAATTCATCAGCAGCATAAGCAGGAATTACATTTTCATATTTTACTTTTATTACAAGTAGCATTCTTTCCTTTACCTTGATATTAGTTTCCTTCTTGTATAATCTAATCAATTCATCTTTTGAATACTTCACATTAGTTTGACATTAAACACAATAAGCAGGATTACAAATAGCTTTTACTCTTGATTGAATATGATAATAATGAAATCTGATTAGAAAATATATGCTAATTGGT
>CAWIYT010000202.1:0-19631 GCA_963840085.1 uncultured Nitrososphaerales archaeon | reverse complement strand
CTTAGTTTTAAAATTTTTGGAGTAGAGGTACTTAAAACAGTCACATTTCTTTTTAAAAAGTTAAAGTTTAAATCTTGAAACACAGATCTCAACTATATTTCATGCTCGAAGCCCTCTAAGCTTTGGATTTTAGTTCGATTCATCAGTTTAATTATAAAGTAGATAGTTATAAATTAAAATACAATGTTTACATCTTTTACATGAACAGCAGAAATAAATTCAAATCCTTCTTCTCCATTCAATTCAGTGGTTATAACAAAATCTATTTATTTTAAAACATTAGCTGATTATTGTCATACGAAAGTATAAAATATTTTTTTCTAGTTAAAAATAACTATTTTTAAAAAAAACAATTCGGCTAACCGACCTTAGTGATATGGTTTAATATTAATTCCATTAATGCTTTTAATGCAATCTTTTTTCGCTCTACTTTATTATCACCTGATAAAGGGAGAACACAATTAAAAATAACTTGATTTGAATGATTAACTAAATTATCCGCTTTTATATAATCATTAAAAAGAGAAATATCATTAGGAAAAAGTAAGACTCCTAATGATCCATCTAGATTATTAAGATATCCTAACATTTTATATATTGCATCATCCTTTCTTTCTGCCCAATTTTTTGCATCCAATATAACCTTACATTTTCCGTTAACTTCTATTGAATAATCAGGTTCTCCCTTTAATGCCCACCCATGATATCCTGGCTGGTAACATAATTCAAATGTAATACTATCTATATTGACACCAAAACGATTAGCCCGTAGTTTGTTAACTGTTGCACTCTTAGATTCTATCAAATAATCCAGAATTTCAAACAAGACCCAAAGTTCAAACATCATATCTAAGCTTTTGGTTTTATCCAATGGAAAGTTTGTATGATTTGGTGAGACAGTCCTAATATTTAGCTCGCGATATTTATCTATCCAATCTAATAGAAGTGAATATTTTTTTTGTCTGATTAATCCATTTCTCAAACGGACTAAGACTATAGATTCTAAACTTAATAATTGTCTATCATAAATAGATAAATTAGCATAGTCAAGAGCTTTTTGGTTCAGATGTTGTAAAAGTGTATTTTTTATAATTGAATTACTACCACTACAGATTTTATCTAAGATTATTATTTCCTCAGAGTTCAGAGGATTTTTAAAGTTGTATACGAGTAGAGATTTTGAATCCATATAGACTCGTATGCAATAGGAGAGAAGCAATAGGTTTTCTGGAGTATCGAGACTCGATTCTGAAATCAGGGTTACAAAATTTAATGGTATGTTAGGTTTACATGTTGACATGTTACTCAATATGGTCTTGTTCCAGTCTATCTTTCCTCTTAAATGAGGTGTATTTCTTTCTAGAGTTAGTGTAGTGATATTTAGTTCATTGATAATACCAGGATAAATATTATCAAAGAAATCTCTATAGAGTGAAAATAGTCTATTTAAGTCTGAGAGTCTATCTGGAATTAAATATGTTCCAATTGGATTTTTTACCTGGAAATATTCGCCCATCACCTCTTTAAATCTACGCACAATCTGCATTGTTCTGTCATACATATACCTGACATCGTTTTTAGTGTAGAAGAGTGCTTCTCTAACTAAACCTTCCCAGTCATAGGTAGTTACAGCAAACTGATTACATAATTGTGATAGAAAAGGATATCGTGAAGATAAAAGCAGAATATTTTGAATAGTTTTTTGATCTTCCCTCTGTTCTACATATAATCTCTGTATTTCTTCCAATAATAATTGTTTTATTTTCTCTTCCATATTATATCAAAAAACTATTCATATTATTTCAGATTCGTTAATTAACTCATTAATCGCTATCCTAAATTTAGGTAGGGATGGTTTTTTTTGCTTGTTCTTCCAAGGATCATAATTAGACCATTCTTCTTCTGAGATCTGTTTTTTTTGGAATTTATCCAGTTTTTCATCTATGTTTCCTCTTCCCAAAAATTTAATTAATTTTTTAAATTCTTCTTTATATTTCCCAAAATCTGTCTGTTCAACATTTCTGTTTTGAAGCAAAACTGCAATCTGTTCACAACAAAATGCTAGAATGCATTGTAAGGACCATTTCAATCTTTCCTCCAACTGAGGAATAATGTTAGAGATAAAAGCATTATCAAGGCTATTTTCTAATTTTTTCCATCTTTCCAATTTTTTTCGTCATCAGGTATGTTTTGATTACCGTTTCCAAATGCGTCATTTAACATGGAGTCAACCAGAACATATCTAAATATGGATATGAGTATAGCAGTTCCAAAATTCTTTGTCTGTCTTATAAAACTAAACATATCATACGCCGAATCTAGTAATCTCAAGATGTCTTGATCTGTCTTGTCACGGTCAATCTTGTGTTCCTTTTCCGTTTCTATTAGTGATATTTTTTCTCGAAGTCCTATAATATGATTTAGATTTTCAGAACTTCTTTTAAGAACATAATATTTTTCTTCTTCTGCTTTTCTAACTGGAGGAAGCATCTCTATATAGGCGAACCGTCGTTTCAAAGCATCAGATAATTTGAAGAGAAAATGTTTATCAAATGTATTTAATGTTCCTATAATCCGGTAATCCTTCGGTATAGGAAGTTCTTCGAAGTACTTTTCCTTATTACTAGTTGGAATTTTTAGGTTACCATGTTCAAGAGCAGTAATCATTTCTCCGAATGCACCGTCTATGTTAGCTCTATTAAACTCATCAATGACTAGCCATACGCCTTTAAATAAATGTCCTTCATAATCCGTATATTTACGCCTCCTCTTTAACGGTTCATGTTGCTTCCAGTTTCTTGATACTGTATCACTAACACATCCTTTCTGAATTGCATATGTTACATCTTTGTCTTCCATTTTTGGATAGATGCCTCCTATAACGTCTTGAGTAGTCCATGCTGAAGTTGCTGTAAACATTTCGGCATAGTATCCGCCACCAATTTCGTTCCAAACCAATTTAGAAATCATTGTGGCGAGATGGGTTTTTCCTGTTCCTATAGGACCAGATAATAATACATGCTTACCTGCAACTAGATTACTTACTATGTTTCTTATAGTATCTTCATCGATTAGCAATTTCTCCCTGATTTGTAAATATGCATTATGAAGCTGTTGTTTAGAAGGGAGTGGCAGTGGTTCATCATCAAATGTTTCTAATTGCAAAGTATTTCCCAATATTTCATTGTATATTTCTTCGTTTATTTCAATAATGGAATTATAGGGGTTCCAACTCTTTAGAGACTTAATCTTATTTTGTGTTGATTGTTCCAATTCTACAGCAGTAGAAATTTTGTCGTATAATGTAAAATCTGTAAAAGAGGCAACAAAACCTTCGTCCTTGGTAGGTGTTATATCTTTTACGTCACCATGACCCAACAAATAGAGTTTGTCTTTATCTGTATAGAACCAAATTGTCTTTGTTCCTGGCTTTATTTTCTTATAGTTTACTACGTTTTTTCCAAAATGATATCTTTTCCTAAGAGATCATTCCAATACTCTCTTTCGCTTTTGGTTCTTTTAAATTCTGGTTGATGACGAATAAGGAGATAATTGTTGGTTATTTGTTCAATGATCTCATTATAGAGCTGTTGACTTATTCTACTTATTGTCTTCCTCCATGTCCCTATCTGTGGGGATATGTTTCTTTCAATTGTATCAAACCATTTAACAGGATAAGTGTGATTGAAAGTTAAGTCTGGTCTATAAGTGTACTTTCCAACTATTCTACCTATACCAATGACTTTCGAAATCCCCTTGTTTGCAATTACTATATCTCCTTCTTTAATTGAAAGAAAATCTTTAAACTGTGGTATGATAGAGTTAGAAGCATCAGGCCAATTCTTTTTTATATCATTAGTAATATCATTAATATTTCTATTAGATAGGTCACCAAGTTCATTCCAACCAATTGCAATAACTCCATTTGCTAACTGTTCCTCCCATTGTGATGCTTGTTCGCCCGGGGCTATTTTCCAATACGATTCCGGAAATTTGTCGTTATCGATTTGGCCAGTTTCTTTTTGTTCCGTCATTTTGTTATTGTCACATTTACTGAGTAAATAATCTCTAAATGGTTTGTATATTGGTTTTGTAAGAGAATTTGGAGCATCTCCTAAAACAAGAATGCCAAATTTAGATCTCTTACCTTCACTATCAGCTTTAAACGGAGGTATTTGATTTATCTCTTCTAATCCAATATTTAGATTATCACACACTAATTCTGCATCCCAACGATGTTTGTATATTTGTAGTGGAGGTTTGGAATTAATTTCATCATGCCAAATTGGTTTTTCTATATTGGATTTTGATTTTATTTTAAAAACACACTGTATTTTCTTTGTAGTAGTATTGTAGATAAATATAAGATCTCCTATAGATGGTTGTGATTTATTTTTCCAGCCTAAAATTTTATATTCTTTTGAAATTTTAACATTTGTATCATCATATCCAGTTATAAAAACATTAACATTTTCTTTTTGTGTAATTAATTCTGGTATTTGTTCCCATTTATTCAAATAATTTTCTATGTCAAAAACATTTGATGATGAATTCGAATGTACTCTTAGAAAATGCTTTTTATCATTATTTTCAAAAATATCAAAATACCATTTGGGTTCCTCATTATCTCTTTTAACTACTGGTTGATCATTAAATATTTCTTTTAATTTTTCTGATGGGATAATAAATACTATATCAACTTGTCCAAACACAATAACAAAAAATCTATCAGTATGTTTTATGGTGTCCTCATAATCCTTCTGTTGAAGATAATAAAAACCTGTACCGTCAGAATGTATTTTAGAACCTCTAACATGTATAACAGCTCCTGAATTAAAAAAAATATGACTTCTCTTCTTTATTAAATTAATTGAAAATTTATTTTCTAAATATATTTTCAGTGGTGTAGCAAAATCTTGTAAAACATCACTCTTATCCCATTTTGGTAGTTCATTCATATTACGAGCAAGTTCTGATTGAAAAATTGAATATTCATTATTAGGTAAAGGTCTGATTGCTTGTCCAAAATACCCACCTGGAGAACCCTTGTATCCTAGATAAACATGATATGTTTTTTTGATATCAATAGGAGTACTTGGAATCTTAACTGGCTCTATTTGGATTCTGTGTGGATATATTCCATCTTGCCAAATCTTGGTGTCATCATAATAATACTCCTTCGAAACTTTGCAAATTGCAGCCAATTTCATGCCTGCTAGATAGATTACAATTTCATCATTTTTCTCTATTTTTTTTAACTGTTGAGCACTATTATCCTCAGCTCCCCATACATGATTCTCTAGACATCTTTTCCAGTTTTCCTCAGATGTAACAGCTAACCATTTCTGACCTTTTTCTATGAATGGTTTTTTGACTATATTAAATCCTAATGATTCAAGATACATATTTGCTTCAATACCACCATGGAACTTGGTGGCATCCAATTCAATATTATTAGCATATAGGTTTGCTATAGATAGAATATATTTTGGAGGATATAGAAAGTTATTATGTAACAGAAAATACATATCGGATTGCCTATTGCTTGGAATCCCTTTTTCGTTTACTTCTTCTATTGCTCTGAGAATATGTTGTTTTGTTATATTATTTGGAATAATTACTAGTCAACTCCTACTAAAGAAGATTTTGTAGGTGATTTATTTATGGTTTTTTAGAATTATTCCATATTAAATAGTGGTCTCATTTAGTAATTTCATTCAAATGTGTAATAAATTTTATTTTGTTTCTTAGTATAGTTTTATCCAAAAGTTTTCTATATAACTGATGAAACCTACCTGGATTATGATAAAAATAAATTTCATCAAATTCCTTGAGTTTGGAATTAAAATCATCTAAAAGAATATTGAATTCATGCTCTGTAATAGTATTAGGATCCTTTTCGTACCATAGATTCTTTGTGTTATTAAACCATATTCCATATTTATCAGAAAATATCGCCCATTTTACCTTGTTTTCTTTACACCTATTCATAAATCTTTGAGTAGGAATGGCAGTGTATAACTTATCAGGAGTGACAGGTATATTGCTAAGTTTTATGGAGATTTCCTTTTTTGCAGAACAATGTGTAAAATATATTTTTTTCATAATTACATATAATCTATTCTTAGTTTTTGTTCACTCTATTATATAAAAGATTTTTTCTAAATAATTTTATTATTAGTGAAGTAACTGCATAACTTTCAAAAACTTTATCTATTATGTTACCAATCCCAACTACATGTCATGCTCGAAGCCCTCCAAGCTTTGATTTTAGTTATTGAACCCATTTAGTTAATGGGCCAAGCAAATATGATTTCAACTAAAAAACCATTTACTCTAAGTTACGCCTTGACTAAATGTTAGATAATATATAGTTTAATTTTAAAAGAAGATATTAGTCATCTTCATATATGTCTGTTTCATGTTAATTTAATTAATGCTTTAGTTCATTCATTCAAAATTAGCTGAGCAGACTCGCCTTGCACTTGCAAAGGATGAATTAGATAATAATCCTCCTTCCTTCCCTACCCAGTCTCCTACTATGTACAAATTGTCTGCAATCAGGTACATCAGGTCTTCCAGATAATCCACCTGCTGCAGCAGTAACAGCAGAATTAGACACCACCATATTGGGCAATGGCCTCTTCTTAACAAGCACTTCTCTCCATCCAGGCTGCAGTAAATCAAGAAACTCTTCTAACTCCTGTTGATCCTCTCTTGGTTTTGGCTCTATTGAAGTGCCTAGATATTTTCCTAAATGGATTAATGCTTCATTTTCAGGAGCAAGCTTTGCAATTGCAGAATGAACTGAAAAATATAGTGGACGATCAACTCCCAGAGCAAACAAAGTATTTTTGTCTGGAAGACTGCTAAGAGCAATATCCAAACATGCCATGCGTACAGGTTTAGATTCTTTTGCTACCTTTGATAGAACCTCTGGTCTCTCGTTGTCATTGAATAGACTGTAGGCATCTTGTGGACCTGCTGCTATTACAACTGTCTTTGCGGATACTTGGGACTTATCAGACAGCATGACTAGCCATCGAGAGTAGGAGGAATCTTTTCTTTCTAACCTCGTTGCTTTTCCCCCATGACAATCCTTGCTTTGGCATTTTTGGCTACCGTTAAAAGTCCGTCAACAAGCGTCTGCCAACCTCCATCCAAATACATAACTCCCCCTGAATTACCCACATAAATCTGGCGAAATGACGATCCTGCACTCTGAATGTCTGGATCATTTCCATAGGTATTCAGTCTCAAATGTGTCTTGATTATTTCAGCAAGATTTTTGTCTTGAATGTTCTGGTCTAACCACTCCTGCACCGTGACGCTTTCTAATTGTGAAAAATTAATTTTGGCAAGTGAATTAAAGAACTGACTTCCATCTATTTCGGAAGAGTCCCCATTATTTTTTGTAAAAGGTATCCGGCTCCAATCGCTTGGCATTTGGTTTTTCTTTCCATCCATTATATAATAAGAAGTTCCTTTCCCCACAGCAATGCCACCCGTATACTCAATCCCTAATTCTTGTAAAACTTCAGCACCCACGTCTGAAAGATAGAGCGCATGAGCACCTTGATTAAAGTAAAACTCATCAAATACTGAAGTCCTTGCACGACCTCCAATTTCCTTTGATGATTGCTCAAACAAAGTTACTCTTTTTCCAGCACGAGCAAGGAAGGTAGCAGTAGTGAGACCTGCAAGACCTCCCCCAATAATTATAATATCTGAACTATCAACCTTACTAGACATTAAATAATTACATGCTAACAAATGTTGATAAGTATTGCTTTTCTCAAGGATGTTTTGAATACTGGTGGTTTTGCTTTCAGATCATTAAAAGGATGTAAAAAATCCAATATTAGTATAATGCCTTCGTTACAGCTATACCTATCATTTTTATATTCTTTTATGTTACCATTAACTTTAATACTTTAATATTTGACTGCCTAAACAGTTTACATACCTCCGTTTTAGCGCCTACGTATAAGTTTATAATATTCTATATCCAGATTCAAATTTTCCATATTTTACAAGGAAGCAACTATTTTCTATCTATCTTTATAGTATAGTTATAGTTCGATATCAATCGAAATAGTAATATGTTTGCATCTTTATGAAAAATTTTAACAAAATAGAATGACAAATGAAAGAAAACAACAAGTTGAAGAAATAGATATCGCTATATTAGGAGGTGGTCCTGCAGGTTTACAAGCCGTATTAGTTCTTTCTCGCACAAGAAAAAAAATCATTGTTTTTGATACTCCCGAACCTCCAAGAAATACAGCATCTCATGGAGTTCATAATTTTCTTGGCTTAGATGGCCTTTTACCAATGGATATTCGTAAAATCGCATGGAAACAAATTGACAAATACAATTCTGCAGACTTCGTAAAGAAAAAATAATAAATGTCATCAAAGAGAAAGACGAAAAATTTGTTATTACATCAGATAATGAAAGATCCATCAGGGCAAAGAAAGTTATTCTCGCAGTAGGATACTATGACGTATATCCTGATATTCCAGGCTTTATAGAATGTTGGGGAGATACGATTATTTCCTGTCCATTTTGTGATGGTTATGAAAATAGGGATCGTATTTGGGGTATTGTGGTAAATTCTAAAATGCAACTTGATTTGTTTCCAAAGATGATACAGAATTGGACTTCCAAAATCGAAATTTTCATATCTCCACATATAAAAACAGAATCATCATACCAAAATGAATTGTCCAAGTTAAATATTTCTGTATATAGAGGAATAATCATAAAAGTAAATCATAATGGAACCAAAGTAGAATCAGTCTCATTAGAGTCCGGTGAAAATATTCCAGTTGATACACTTCTATGGATACCTCAAGTAAAACCAATTCAGTTGATACAAAGACTGATTGAAAACTTTGGTTTAGAATTAAATGAACAAGGCTATATTAAGACAGATGAAAAGTTACGAACAAATGTTAAAGGACTTTATGCAGCAGGAGATGTCAAGGGATCTAGTCCAATAGGAGCACTTGCTGCAGCTTATAATGGTGGAATAGCAGCAACTTCAATAGTACATGAATGGTACAATTAATTATTGGACCTATTTAGATAGGCTATATTTATTATTTTGAATAAGTTACCAAATTAATAAATACTAGTTTACAGATCCCAATTACATGTCATGCTCGAAGCCCTCCGAGCCCGTATTGACAACGACGCTTAAATGCAGCCCATGTGTATAAGATTATGAAGAGAATTTCTTTGTTGACCAAACTACAACAAAACAAATATCTCTGAAAAATTTACTCATGATGATCCTTATGAATCGTTTTTGTATGCATTGAAATCCTCAGAAACTAAAAGACAATATCCCAAAAGACTGAAAGTTGTTTTTGATTATTTAGTATCTTTAAATGAATTAAAAGAGACTAGATTAGAAAACCAATGTAAAGAAGTTGTTTCAAAGACTTTACAAAATCCTCATTGGCTAACTTCCTCTTTAATGAGATTTATAATATTTCAAAATGAGAGAATTCAAAGAAAAGAAATTGTTGCTATTACTGCTTATAATTACATTCGTTCCTTAAAATTATTTATTGATATGAATTTTGATTCGCCCCCAATAAACTGGAAAAAGATTACTAGAGGGTTACCCTCTAGAAGAGAAATTGGTAATGATAGAGCACCAACAATAGAAGAAATTCAAAAAATAATAGAATATCCAGATAGAAGAATTAAACCTCTTATTTTGTGTATGGTTTCTGGAGGATTTAGACTTGGAGCAGGGACTATTTAAAATGGAAACATGTTATTCCTATGAAAAATAAAGAAGATGAAATTATTGGTGCAAAACTGATTATATATGCTGGAGAGCCGGAAGAATACTATTGCTTCATAACTCCTGAAGCATATAATGCATTAAAAGGTTGGATGGACTACAGGCTTGAAGCAGGAGAAGAAATTACTGGTGAATCATGGTTAATGCGAAATATGTGGCAAACAACAGAATTCATTTATGGTGCAAAATGGGGATTAGTGAAATATCCAAAGAAATTAGAATCAATTGGAATAAAAAGTTTAATTGAACGTGCAATTAAATCTCAAGGTATAATAAAAAAACCATTAGTAGAAAATGAAAAAAGAAGAGAATGGAAATCTGTTCATGGTTATCGGAAATTCTTCAAAAGTCATGCAGAACAAGTAATGAAACCAATACATGTTGAAATGTTACTTGGTCATAATATTGGATTGTCTGGTTCTTATTACAAGCCAACAGAAAAACAAATTTTGGAAGACTATGTAAATGCTATAGAGATACTAACAATCAATAAAGAAAATATCCTTTCAAGAGAGATTAAAGAAATAAAACAAAGTAGTAAGGAAAATGAATATACAATAAAAGGTAAATTGTTAGAAAAAGATGAAGAGATTAAAGGAATGAAAGAACAAATTAACGAAATGAACAAAAAATTTGAACAGGTCTTTTCAATGATACAACAAAATCCTAAAATTGCGTTTATTAAACCCGAGAAATTCCTCGCTAAAAATTGATTTTATTTATAGTTTAATCAATAACAATTTAGTATGCCAGTAACTGTTATAGAATTACTCTTTGAGTGACACAGTTTTAATTTCAGGTATTTTAATACCCTGTTCCATTGTTTTCCTATAACATTGTTCCAAATGATCGCTATAAAATTTTGGACATATTGTTTCAATTATAATTGCAAAGATACTAGGATATTTAGATTTTATATCTTTATATTGAATTTCAATATTTTTAAGAGTTTTTAAAATAGTAACATCGAAATTTCTGATAGTTTCTATTTTACCTCTTTTATATTTAGAATTGTAATTAGACGATGATTTTTTATTCTGAAGATTGAACCATGTTTTCTTGAATTTGTTATTTGCAGTTCTTTTTCCATATATGAGTTCAAACCAATTTCTTTCATTTTTAGAAGGTTTTTTAATATTTTGCCATTGAATATACATTCTTATCAGAATTAGATTATCAAATACCATTTGACAATCTTTGACAAAATCTATTAATCTTTTATCAATGAAATTGAATAATTCATCCGTTTCTTTTTTAAAAATTTCAATTATTTTTTCCTTATGTAACAACTTAATTGAGTATTTAATTAGATTAACACTATAGGAAAGGTTAGAAAAGAATTCTCCACTGCCTCTGTGTAATCTAATAAATTTTTTTAACGAGACCTTGATAATACCGTCGTTATCTCTGACTAAAATAACATTATTTGGTTGAGCCATGCTGTAAAGCAAAAACTGGTATGCAAATTTTCGTTTCTCGTTTTCTGTAAATTCTGATTGTGAAAAATAATGGTTTTTATTGATAGTATTAATATTATAAATTCCTAATCTTATTTCTTCGATTGTTTTGTTACTTAATTTTAAAGGATTTTTTTGACCTCTATTCAATTTTTTATTTTTTGGCAATAGTTCTTCACGTTCCTTCATTTTTTTGATATGGTAATCATAAACATCTCTAGATATGGTTTTGTTGAGATAATGAGGAGATTCTATAATTCTTTTAACTTCTCTATATCCTAAGTCCTTGTTTGTTTGATACAATAACTTGGCAATGCAGTTTTCAATATTAGCGTTATAGTCTCTCGTAATAAAAGTGACACGGATTAATCTAATTTATTTGTTAATATATAGTAGATATTTTGCGTAATTAGAAAGTCTACACAATATTTTCATTGTTTATTGGTTTACAATTATCTTTTTTTACTGCTATGGATTATTCTATAGTTAACCAAACCAGAAACAATATCAGACATTACGTCATACCGTTTCAATCTGTTTCTGTATCTGCTTCCCATTATACCAAACTTCTTTATCCTGCAGATAGTGTGCTCTACAATTACTCTCTGTCTACTATGTCTCTTGTTGTATCTCTGTGATCTTAGTGACCATGTAGAGAATTTTAATCCCACATCTCTTGGATTTGTAGATGCTATCTTTACAATCTCTTTTCTTGTATCATTATCTATCTTTACCGTATGAGAATAATCTATTTTTGTAAATAGACCATCTATTTTCATCTCGTTGAATTTATGAATCCACTTTCTAATGGTTTTCTCATATATGTTGGTCATCTCTCTTATTTCTGGTACTGTGTACCCCCGTCATTAGCAAGAAGTATAATTTTTATTCTATATTTTATTTCTGGATTTGTATCCAAAAGAGAATACAGTTTATTTTTCTCTTTATCTGTAATATCTCTGATGGGAGTATACCTTACCACACGACTGAGTAATTATACACCAAGCTAAAGCTCTATCTATCAGAAATAATTGTCAAAAAGGTAAATGGCAGTTTACTATAATTGTCAATCTATGCATTTACATAACTCTTAACAGAGCCGTTTGTGGAGTCTTAATATCAACAAAAGTAAAATTTTGTAGCAAATGTGGTAATTCGCAATAATTAAAAACAAGTTATAACCTTTTATTTATGATGAAAGTATTTGATGGTAAGTCAGCAGCAGAAGAATACATGTCTACTCATACTTTGACTTTTTCTACGCCTGAAATGACACTTAAAAAATTTGTTTTCTGGTTATCGGAAATTGTTGAACATAATGGCGAGGAAGTACCAAGAATCATACTTTTTCTACAAACAAAAAAAGAAGAAAATGAAGAGCAAAGCCAATCAGATGAGACATCTAAACCTATCAATTTTTCAGATCTTTTATCTGATATTGATAAAACTTTCAAACCCACAGAAGCAATAACTGATATGTTTAACAAAACAGAATCATCATTTTCTAAAAACATTGAATATTCTACAAATCCAGAATCAAAATTTTGTATTGAATGTGGTAATAAACTTATAGCTGATTCTAAATTCTGCACAAAATGTGGTGCGAGACAATAATCTCAATTGGCTCTGTAGAAACCATCATAGCTAACTATATTCTACATTGCATTTGTAGAAATCAGGTATTTTTCTTGATTAATTATTAATTCTTTAGTTACTAAAAAGCTAAATACAAGATAGTAGTAGAACCCTACTATATGCAGGACTCTACTCCCGACCATCTATCTTAATATGCAGATGAACTCGATTGATAATACTTTGCTTATGTTTATAAAAAATGGTTCTGTTGAATCTTTAGATGTTGTAAATGGGTGTTGAAAGGTGGGTGTTAGATTTGCCGCATAACACTCACAAAGATAAGAAGCTCATGGTTGATTTAGGTGTATTATGACAAGTGAAGGTAGAATAAAAGATTGTTGATTTTATCAACCTACTTTTGACAGCTTTATTTTAAAGAATCAACTGACAAGTTTACAGAGCCTTACAATGAACAACTTCTAAATTATTATATATGAAAGATCAACTCAAAGTAAATTTCAAAATTTCTGATATTGTACTTTATGTTTTTCTAAGTGACATGACTCGGAACAATAGTAATCATTGCACATATAACAGAAAATAGGATAATCTTGAGTCTTCCTGCCACAATTAGCACAACAACTGGTCATATCCATATAGAAAAATACGTTATTCAAATATGTAAATTTTATCTATGACTAGTCGGTCCTGTTAAGTTAAGCAAAAAAAAGGGCTATAGCGGGGAATGTCCTCTCATATTCTATTGAGTTTATCTTCTAAACGTAAGAGAACATCGAGCGAGATAGTTATGTATGGATTATATTTGTATTTTCTGGGGTTAAGTTTTCGTAATGTATCAAGAGCAATAGAACCATTTGTACAGAGAAGTCATGTTGCTGTCTGGGAATGGGTACAAAAGTTCAATCCCAAACAAATCTATCCATGTAAAAGAGTATCTGCATTTCTTATAGACGAAACAATGGTACAAATCGGAAATACAAAAGCATGGTTATGGGTAGCAGTTGAACCAGTACATAGAGTTGTTCTTGGTGTTTATATTTCAAGACATAGAAATATGCTTGTTACTGAACACTTTCTACATTCACTGGTTGAAAAATATGGTAGACATATTGTTTATTCAGATGGTGGTAGTTGGTATCCTGAAGCCTGTACTTCTTTGAGATTGGAACATAGATTACATTCACCTTATGAAAAGAGCATAATTGAAAGAGCCATTGAATATGTAAAGGATAGAACAGAACAATTTGATGATTGTTATCCTTGCAGGAAATTTGACTGTAATCTATCACATGTCTACAACTGGATTCAATTATTTGTATTCATGCACAATGGTATAAGGAGATTCTCATCTAAAATTTAGATTATTGATGTACCTTGTAGGAGGTGATACAAGTCATTAACTTAACACCACCAGCT
The DNA here is from genome assembly GCA_963840085.1 of uncultured Nitrososphaerales archaeon. Classification (GTDB taxonomy): domain Archaea; phylum Thermoproteota; class Nitrososphaeria; order Nitrososphaerales; family Nitrososphaeraceae; genus TH1177. Next base: position 5,341 of record CAWIYT010000202.1, on the reverse strand, counting down.
GCAATTAGTTGGGGTATTGGTTCATTATATTCTCATAAAGCCGATTTACCAAATAATATTTTAATTTCAACTGGAATGATGTTATTTGTAGGTGGATTATTCTTACTTGGCATTGGCATGATTATTGGAGAATTTAATATGTTGGATGTATCAAAATTTTCTTCTTCGTCTATACTTTCTCTCATGTATCTTATAATAGTTGGAACTACAGGATGGTTAGGATTCTTTTGGATTTTGAGAAATACTACTGCCACCTTGGCTAATACCTTTGCCTATGTAAGCCCAGTTATAGCAGTTTTTTTAGGATGGATAATACTTGATGAAAATATTAATTTAAGAATAATTGTTGCAACGATAGTCATAATTGTTGGAGTTATTCTTATAGTAAACAAAAATAAAATTGCATTAACAAAGAAGAAATGATAACTATATGACTAACAATTGGAAAGAAAAAGATTAATACATCTTCTATTATATCAATAAAATTTAATGCCCCTCATAAGTTAGATCAAATAAAACAAATAGGTAAAACATATTGCAATATCCAAGAAAGTTTATATAATTTATTAATTAGAAATTCATATTGAAAAAGAATATTCTAAAATATTCGCTAATACTTTCTATTCAAAGCATTATCTTCTTTTCTATATTTGCCGTTTTTTCTCAAGCAACTTCACAAAATATGACTAATAATACTACCAATAATAATTCATTAAATTTATCAAAATCAGGTCAAATCATTCCTTCCTGTGAAATGACTGTTCCAGCAATTCAAGGACCATTCTATAAAGAAGGTTCTCCAGTGCAAAATAAGTTGGCTAAAGGAATGGAAGGAGAAAGAATAATCATAAATGGCAAAGTTTTAAACTTTTTTACATGTGAACCTATAAGTGGCGCTATTCTAGATTTTTGGCAGGCAGATTCTAATGGAAGATATGATATCACGGGATTTACTCTTGGCGGCAAAGTTATATCTGATAAAAATGGAAACTATACTCTCGACACTATAATGCCTGGAAGTGAACTTACTGGAAATATTGTTAGACCGGCACATATACATGTAAAAGCATGGATTCCTGATAATCCTGGAAATCCTACATTAGTTACTCAACTTTATTTTGAAGGAGATCCTCATATGGATGAATTTGTAAATGATAAATTAATTTTAAAGCCAGTAAATAAAAATGGAACAAAATTTGCTAATTTTGACTTTGGATTAGAAGACTATCGAGAGATATATAAAAATTTAAAACAAGAATACAATTTAAAATCAAATATTACAACAGAATAATGCTCAAGGAATTTCTCATTTTAATATTAATAGACAAGGAAAATTAGAGTTTTAAGAATGGCTTTCAAGAATTTCCAATGATTATTGTAGTAATTACTCATAAAAAAAATATAGAGTAGCCTTCAATTATTCTCTTTCAAACCAATAATATAGATTCAAAGTAACTTCGAGATCTACTAAAAATTTCAAATAGCATGAAAAATCCTATAAAATGAGTAATCAGAGTGTTTTAGCATTGACAAGTGACTCCCGGCAGCAGAGCCATATTTTCAAGATTTTTTAATTTTGGCTTTTATCTTTTCTTGCATTTCAGGCTTCATCACATATTCACGAGTGTAGCCATGATCCTTAATTGCATGATCAACCAAATTATTCATTAATTCTTCTTCTGTTTCGCCAGTTCCTCTGAAATCACAGTCTACTCCAACATCTCTACATGACACAGATAACATTGCAAAGATTATGATTGCGTTATATTTAAGCTCTTGTCCTGTGGTAATAATTCATTATAAAAATTATTATAAATTATATCAAATTTATCTATTTTTTTTAAAATACTAACTTTGAACTACAAAATTGTGTCAAAATCAGTTCACACACCTCTGGGCCCGTGCTGTAAACAATATTAACCCCATCAATAATATAATAATGTGGATGAAGATACAAAAGATTCAATTAATTTTGCTAATAAACATTCTAATCCAAGTCCGTATAATACTCGCAATTATTATGGTAACTTAAAATAATAATTTTTTAATTATAAACATCTTTTCTTTATTTTATTGTAATTTATCAGTCTTAATTGGTAAAGTTGAATAATTAGATAGCAGGCTATATTTATTATGATAAAATTTTAAAAAGAATATTAAATAAATAATTCTATAAGGTTATCAATTTTAATTAAAATTCAAATCATTTGTTTTCTTTCCAACTATTGTTGTATATTCTTTCACTTAAAACTAATAATTGATCAGATAGGTGAGCCAATGCATCTTCTTTTATCTTGTCATTCTCCTTCAATGATTGATTTATTATCTGCAATTCTTCTATTTTAGTTTGTAAATCAGCTCCTTGTCTTTCCAATTGTGGAACATTCAAAAAAGTTAGATATGGCTCAATTTTCTTGAATATTTCTGCCTTTTGGCTATCTTTTTTTCTCCAGTATGTAGAACCAGCATGACCAATAAACCATTCAGAGTAGTCTGAATATCCCAAATCTGATATTGTAGTTTTCACGAAACGTCTAAAAGAATGCAAAGTTATTTCTCTTCGTCTATTTTCATTTTCATCTTCTCTTTTTCCCATTCCAATTCTATCTAAAGTTTTTGCAAAAACTGTTGCAAAATTAACATATAATATTTCTGGTCTTGGTTTGTCAATTTGATATATAGAGAAAATTAAGTCATTTGGTTTCATTTCTGGAGTTCTATATTCACATATGTTCTTTCCTGTTTCTTTATTTGGATGACAAATTCTACGTTTTCTATATTTGTAATCTAGCCAGATTTTCATTTGATGTTACATTTCTCTAGTCAAAAAAACATATCTATCGACTTTTGTTTTTGTATATTCTCCTCTAATAGTTGCTTTGGAAGGACAATCATCATTAGAGCGAATATCCAAGTCTTTTATACGAATAGATAATGCTTCTGTTGCTCTTAGACCGGTCGAGGCTAATAACATTACATATGTTTTTAGTCTCAAGTCAGAACAACCATTTAAAATTTTGATTATGTCTTCTTTATCTATTGCTTCTTTATGTCTGAATACAGTTTTTGGAAATCTCACTTTTAGTTTGAATTTTTTTGGACTTATTTCTATATCATTAAACTCAAGAAAAGTCTTCGCTGTTATGATTTTATCTCTAAATGTTGTACTAGATAGATTATAGTTCGTTCTTTAAAAATAAACGGAACTTTGAAATTTCCAGCAATATTTATTTCTGGCAATACTTATATCCAACAATAGTAATACAAATTTAAAAATCTAGATTCAATTGATTTTTGCATTAATAGAAATGCAGAAGTCGTAGTTAGTATATTAGCTGCAGATATGGTTGTTTATTAATCAAACAATATAATAATTTAATCTCTTTTAGAAATAGAAATAATTCTTTTAATTTTTTTATTTTGACACATTTCAATGACAAAAACTTTATTTATTATGTTACCGAACCCTATTATAATGAGAAATCGAAGCATTCTAAACTTATAGATAGTTAATTTAATAAACTTATAATTCAAGATTATTTTATTATTAGACTTTTAACTTATTTGGTAACCATATATTAGACAATATTTGACTAATATTAATCATTATTCTTCGATAAACCTAGATATATCAAATTTTGGCTTTGGAAATTTTAATTTCATACTTTCAAGAGTATTGACTATAATCTTTGCCACTGCAAAATTTCTCAACCATTTTGTATCTGCTGGAATTATATACCATGGAGCCCATTTACTACTACATTTCCTTAGAACTTCATCGTATGCTTTCATATATTGCTCATAATAATTGTGTTCAGTTATATCACTTTCTGTCAATTTCCATTGTTTTAAAGGATCTCTCATTCTTTCTTCCAATTTTCTCTTTTTTGTTCACCCTTACTTATATGCAAAAATAATTTTATAATTTTGATATTATTTTCATGTAAATAGCGTTCAAATTCGTTAATCTGTTTATACCTCTTAGACCAAATAGTTTGTGATATCAATTTAAGCACTCTTACCTCTATCAATCCTCATAATGAGAGCGATTAAATACTATTATTTCACCTTTTGCAGTAATGAATTTGTGTATACGCCACAAGTAATCATGGGAAAGCTCTTCTTCACTTGGAGCCTTGAAGGGTATAGCTCTACAACTTTGCGGATTGAAAGCACCCATTACATTCTTATCGTACTATCTTTTCCAGCGGCAGATAAACCCTGTAAAATTATTAGTAATGATTGACTCTTATCTGCAAAAAGATTGTATTGCAAATTCGTCATTTGATTCATTAAATTTTGGTTTAATATTTTTTGGCTTCTTCCTTATCCATTCTTTCTAAGGAATTTGGATTCCAATTATTCAGACTAATCTTTGTAGTATTAGGTTTGACTAAAAGGCTATCTATAAGGTTTTTCTGCATTTATAATATCAATTAATTAATCTGAATGAATTAAAGATAAAGATATGTGTTTTTTAATAAATTAATAATGATGATTTTCATAGATACTTACTACTGGATAAACCAACAACCTTAGGAAGATTTGAGTTATACTAATTTATACTTAGAAATATGCGGAATCTAATGTTTTACTAAAATTATTTTTATATAATCAATTATTTTACAATTTTCTATAAATTTTATTTCTTTAATGTTTTGAACTACAAAATTGTGTCAAAATCAGTTCACACACCTCAGAGCCCATCAACCAATTCGACTCATATTTAGATATGAAGTCTCTAGATGCAATAAAACGTTATTAATTACTATACATAATTAGCAATAGTAAATTTACTTGTTTGTTGGATTGCTACTACGACCCTACACAATCTAAACACCAAACTTCAGGCTTTGGTATTCCATCAATATTTCTTCTTACCTCTATCCAAACAGATAGTCTCGAACCACAATTGTTACATGTTCCATCATAACTTGTTGTTGCCATCTTCAATGATATTAGCAAAATAGATTATAAAAGAGTTTCAAGGATAAATGAATAATAATTCTATTTATTCACTGTCAGAATCTCCTATTACGTTAGCCTCTTTTTTCGATTCTCTTACGGTTTTATCAGAAGCATTTTCAAGTGAGGTTTCAATCTCCTTCTCTTTAGCATCTACTTCTTGTTGTTTTTTATTAATTCGATTATTTTCCTCAGTATTCAATATAATATTATTTTATCAACAATATCATATATTAACATCAAAGCAAATGAAAAAATAGTATTAGGTGAATTTTCTTCTAATCATTACCGTAAAGATTGGACTATCTCGGAAATGGTGCCAATAAAAAGAATACTAGAGACCATACTATATTTCAATAACAAAAACTTCTAATAT
>CAWIYT010000201.1:0-9878 GCA_963840085.1 uncultured Nitrososphaerales archaeon | reverse complement strand
ATAAAAGACCAATGCAAAAATATAAAGTTCTACGAACCACTAAATACAGGTAAAGGTAAAGTTAGATAGTTTACACAAACTGCTCAGCGAAGGTAAAAACATAACAAGCACACATGCACTATTTAGAATGTCTAATAATATTACAAAGGAACTATTGCACTCTCATGATTATGTATTAATACTTGATGAAGTCATGGATGTGATAGAAAGATTAGACTTACAGAAAGATGACATTTCAACAATAATCAATGAAAAATTAGCACATATGGATAATGATTTTCTAATATGGGACAGAGAGGATTATGACGGTAGATACAATGATATAAAATTAATGTGTCAAAATAATAGCATAATCATAATAAATAACAAAGCATTATTTTGGAATTTTCCAGTAGAAATATTTAAATCATTCAAAGAAGTTTACATATTGACTTACATATTTGATGCTCAAGTACAAAAATACTATTATGATTTCCACAATATTGAATATGAATATTATGAGGTTAAGAAAAATAATGACACTTTTGAACTAAAAGCTAAAAATGAAAGTAGTGACCATGACATAAGGAATATTCTAAAAGAAAAAATACATATAACAATGGATGATAAGATAAATAATATAGGGGATAACTACTACTCGTTATCATCATCATGGTTTAAAAATGAAGATAATAAAGTATTATGGAATGTATTGAAAAATAACTTAGTTAATTACTTTAACAATAAGAATAAGGGAAAATCAGATTTAAGACTATGGTGTACTTTTAAAGTGGCACAAAATAAGATAAAAGGTAAGGGGTATACAAAAGGATTTATACCTATTAATTTACGAGCTACTAACATGTATTCTGATAAAAATGTTTTAGCATATTGTTGCAATATATTTTTACATCCTGATGTGGAATTCTTCTTCAGAAAGAGAAGTATAAAAGTAAATGAAGAAAAGTATGCTTTATCAGAAATGTTACAATGGATTTGGAGGTCAGCTATAAGAAATGATGAGGAAATAACAATATACATACCATCTAAAAGAATGAGAAACTTATTTATAAATTGGTTAGATTGCAAGTATTAAAACTTTTATTGCTTTTATTTTTAAAAAAGTCATAAAAGTTAAAACAATATAAAATAAATACAGTAAAATTCAATGAATTATATAATTTTATAAAATGTGATTTAAGTGTCTAAAAATGCAAAAGTTATAAAAAGCAATAAGTTATTTTGTGAAGCTACTGATACCAACGGTTTCAAGGTATTTTTAAAAAGCTATGCCTAAAAGGAGGATATATAAAAGTAATATAAAATATTTATAATAATTCACAGACACAAGCTACTGCATTGTGGATGTGGGCTTTGGTTCTTGTGCCTAACAAGAACATATATATTTACTATTCTACGAGGTACTAACGCACAATTCTAGCGAATTGTTTTGTTAAATCTCCAAGGGAAAACCACCCTTGTCGATTTTAGATATATATTTAACTTTTCTTTTATATAATTTAAAATCCATTTAAATAGGTTAATAGTCTACTTTTATTTTTTAATAAATCAAATATATTTAGTTCTAAATTAACCCAATCATAAATATACTATTTTATAAGGGTAAAACGTCATAATCTAACAGTATATTCATTATTCTTTCTAAAAAGAACTAATAATAACAATAGCTATAAGGATTGTTGTTGTTCTAACACTTTTGGGAGATATTGATACGACTTATTTAGAGTACATTTTACCCTAATTTACTTACGAGAAAACCCTAATTTACTTACGAGAAAATACTAATTTACTTACGATATATGACTCCACTTTACTTACGAGAAAATGCTAATTTACTTACGATACCACTTTTAAGATTATATGAGTTATACACAGTTTATCCACAATACATTACAATTCATAATTACTTACGTGAATAATCATAATATGTTACGAGAAACCTATTGCTATATGTAAAACTTATGATTATAATTATGATTATGTTACTATATAGGAGTGATATCGTGGGAAATAACGAAAGTAAATCAGAAAATGAAATAATTACTGATAGCAATAGTAAGTGTATAACCAATACTTCTTTTGCTATGGATATAAATATATTAAATAAACCATTGTTTTTATATAACAATTATAAACCAGAGAAAGATGAAAATGGAAGTATAATTACTCAAATTGAGGAAAAAACTTATATTTGGGTAGATAGTAGGAATATGAGTAGAAAGTTATATATGTACTGTAAAGGGCGATTGCCAAGAAATTTTGAAAGTGATGCTATTCATGGGCTTATAGGGTTGTTTATTAAGAAACATGCCCCATTTCCATTTAATTATGATATTAATCAATATGAAATTAACGTAAGTAAATTAGAGTTTTCATGGTATGAACTTTGTGATTTTATGAATGTGCCTAGTACGGGCTATTATATTGACAGATTAAAAGAAGCAATAAGGATACTAAAGCAAACACAGTATTTTTCTTATGAAAACGGTGTGATTTATGATAAAGGGAATAAAAAATATCTTCAGTCTGGCGAAGAAGGTATGAGTTTAATTTCTAAATACAAATTTAAAACAAATAAGAAAATCACTGAAAGTGATGAGTATTCAACAGACATAGATAGTAATTTTGTTATTTTTGATGAGTTAATTCTTAATAACTTACGATATGAATACTTAAAATATTTAGATATAGAGATGTTTTTCTCTAAACTGCCATCAGGTATAAGTAGAGGAGTATATGGATATTTAGAAACAAATAGATATGATACTAATTCTAAATCCTTGAAATATATAAAAAGAAGTTTTGAAACTTTAAGAGTTGGTATACCAGTAGAGTTTGATTATCCTTATGAATTAAAAAATAAACTTAAAAAACCTTTAAAACACATGATGAAAATAGGATACCTTAAAGATTTTGCTTTTGGTGATGAATTAAAAATCAATGGTGAAAAAGAATTATGCGTTTATTTTTGTTTTGATATTACTGCTAAAGAATTAAAGTTAATGTTAGAAAAGAAAAAAGCTGTTCAATTAGGATTCTCATTTATGTACGATAATGAATTTGAGGTAGAACAATGTGAAATTGCTATAGATGGAATTGACGTAAGTAAATCAGAATTAGCAAAGCCATATTTAAAAATACCTATTAAACCTTTAGTAGAAGAATTAGTTGATAGAAAAGTAGATAGAGAATTTGCATATACAGTAGTAAATAAAAAAGATAAATGGAATATAATCAAATATATTCTGTGGGCTGATAAGCAAGTTGCAATAAATAAAGACATTAGAGATATTGGAGCAGTTTTGGCGTTTGCATTAAGAAGAGAAAATGATTTGCCATTATCAGATGAATATAGTGATATTGTTCAATTTGTGGAAACTAATAAGTTAAAAGAAGAGGGAGACTCAAAGGAAAATATAGATAACTTGAGAAATCAATATCAAGAATATATAAGAATTAATGTTGAGGAATATGAGCTGACTACTGATTATAAAATAATTAAAGATGTCTTATTAGCAGATATGAAAGGCAATATAGATAAGGTTATAGCACAGAATAAATTAATAGGGACTGATGTTTCTAGATTTGAAGACTTTAAATTGCTGAAAGATAAATCAGAATACTTTATAGAAATGCTGACCAAAGAAATAAAAGCTATAAAAAAATTAATGACAGAACAAGAATTTATAGAGAAGAAACTAGCAAATAACTAAGATTCTAATTTACTTACGATACTATTAACAATAACGTAAGTAAATTAGAGAACGTTGATATTACTTAATTTCATAAACATTGATTAAACCTCACTCCATTTGTCAATAATCCTTAAATACAGTATTCAATAAAATAACAAATGAGGGGAATTGCACAATGTTCAAACCTAATCTCCGCTCCAATAAGAAAAGCTCAATTCAAATAAACCTAATAATATCTCTAGCATCAATAATGACAACAATAAGTATAATCTTAATTTTAATACCTGTGATATAAGTCATGGGTATTTTGTATTTTACACACTCTAATCCACTCCACAATGAACACAAACTATTTTTAAGTGTACTAGGTAGGGTAGAATTTAAAGTGTCTAATAAGTGGCTTTAAATGTGTTATAGGGTTATATTATATATTGTGAATTATATTACAGGACATTAATGTGTCTGAAGTATGATTATAACGTCCATATATGGCTCAGGTTGAATGCTAGGAGTTATTAGGTGTAATTGTATTAGTGGATTTAGATGTGCTTAGGTGGGCGTTAAATGAGTTATGAGAGTGTGCTGGATTGTGGAATAAAAATATATTTAAAATAAAGATATAATAATATAAAAACATATTGACTTCTATAATTAATACATGATATGATAATAATATAAAAAGGAGGTGAAAACATTGGTAGTTAATAATTACATAGCAAAACTCAATGATAATAACTGTGCAAACATAATATCTTATATGAATCAAGGACTAACAGCTACAGAATCATTTACTAAAGAATTGAAAAAGAATAGACATAATCCTAAACTTATAAAAGGATTTGAAAGAAGAAATGATAAATACTTTTGGATATTTGCTTTCTTAGAAGAGGAAATGAATGAACAGAAAATTCAATGCATCGAAACCTGCTAGAGTAGGTTGTTGAATACGGTATTGAGATAAGCAAGTTAATAGACTTACAATCCTGAATCGTAAAAGGATACCGTATAAAGTTTTGGTGAGAAACATAAAAATACATACCATTTGCGGTGAGAAGAATGTGCGTATGCTATTCAAGTAAAACTCTCACTTTGGGTAATTAGTTGTATTTTCCTTATTTAATCGCAAGAAGATTAAATAAGGTGAATGTAATTGAATTTAGTATACAATGAATATTTAGAATTTTTAAAATATAAAGGAATAGACATAGACAAATACGATCTAAGAGAGGGAATGTATTGGTTAGACAATCAAATAATAAAAGCATATGACAAGCAAGGAATATGCATAAAATATTAAGGCTGAAAGTAAAGATGACTTAAGTATAACAACTAAAGAATATAAAAAAGAAGAATTTGAAATTGAAACATGGGATGGAAACTACAGAAAGAAGATAAAAGTAAATTATTGGAGTTAGATAATAGAAAAGTTTGGAATTAAATACAAGTAGTATGATTAAATAAGAGGGATAAAAGCCTTTGCATTAACCTCTACAGGGAAAGATAGTCAAGTGGCGGTATATTTAACCGAACAAGTTATCAATCCTAGAAAGATGTTTAATAATACAACATTAGACTGTGCTGATACATATAAATTTGTAAAATCCATGAAGGACGTTGAAATAATAACTCCAAAAGAAGGATATTACCAATGGAGAGAAAGATATAATATAGTCAATACACGTCTAAACAGGGGTTGTTGTACTATATTTAAAGAAAATGCTACAATTCAAGCTTTAGAAAAAAATGAAAATATATTATGTTTTTAGGAATGAGAAATGAAGAATCTAATACAAGAAGTGGTTATACTGACGAATGGAAAAATGATAAATGGGGACAGAGAATGGCAAGGTATATTACCTATTAGAAAATGGAATGAAGGAAGCATATGGTTGTATACATTACTTAAAGAAATATAGATAAACCCTAAATACTTAAAGGGTATTCCAGAGTAGGTTGTGCAATAGCTTGTCCAAATTATTCAAAATCAACATGGATACTAGACAAATATTTGTATCCTACAATGTATAATAGATGGCATAAAATACTTGAAAAAGATTTCATAGAAAATAAAAAAGCATGTATACTAAATTGTAGTTTGAGTGAATATCATATAAATTTTAGTGGTGGCAGTAGTTCATGAAGAACCTTCAGAAGAAGTAATTAAAGAATTTGCAGAACAACAAGAATTAGATATAAATATTGCAAGAAAATACTTTAATAAAAATTGTAGTTGTTGTGATAAAAAACTTAAAAAGAATGATATTGGATTAAGTATGAAATATTATGGGAGAAATATAGAGACATTTAAATGTATGAATTGTATATCAGAAGATTTAGGAATTGATAAAAAGGAATTAAAGGAAAAGATTAAAGAATTTAAATCAGATAATTGTGTGTTATTCTAAGCATTTTATCTGAAAATAAATAAACCTAAAATAATAAAAAATACATATTGACAATGATTAACACATATGGTAAGATACACTTATAGGATATTTAGTTAGATAACTCCAATCACATAAAGTTTTAAATATCCTATAAAACTATAATAATACAAAATTATAAAATTTAATTAAAAAGGAGAATGATATTATGAAAAATTTATTAACAGTATTAAAACAATTACTAATAATTAACAAAGAGGTGGCTATCAAATAATGGACGATATAACACTAATAGAATTCACAGAATTTGAACAAGAAAATAAGGGGAATGCAGACAAGTACGTAGAGTAATAAAGAGGTTAATGAGCAAATACATATTAGAAATAACAATCCAAATGAAATATTTACGGAGAGTGATTGGGGAAAAGATAGTAATCATTTTATATCACATCATATTTGGGATGTAGCTCATGGGGAATTTATAACTTTAGGAAATTTGCAAATAGAAATGAATAATATAGATAACGTATAATTACATGTTAAAAAGTACATATGGTCAATCAATAATAAAAATTAGGGGGAATTATGGCGGTGACAGTGGCGGTGTGTAAGTTGGAGGCTGTGTCAGTGTTAATTGTCCTGAACTCAAGAAGCTGATATGTTGAAAAAACAAGGGAGATGGTTTGTAGGTTGTTGGAGCTGGAGATTGGGTTGGATTGTTTGAGGGAACAGTGATAAGCTTCAGCTCATTGGAAGGCATGAAAGGATTTTTATGGGAAATGTTTAGAATACATTACAAATGGGATTGATGAAAAGTTACATGATAGCATATGAAGGTGGTTTGATGCGGCTGCAAGTGATAAGAAGAAATATAAACATGCTAATGGAATTTGATGATGGCAATTGTGGTGGAGTTGATCAATACGAATGGATGTGTCAAGACTTAGGATTTTATTTGACATTTTGAGTGTTAAGAATGGGGCTATTAGTGAGTTTGTAAAAATGTATGATTAATAGAAAAATATAAAAATAGGAGTAAATGGGAATAAAATGAAAGAAAATATTTACACAATTGAATACATATTAGAAAATAATATAGATAAGACGGCATATGGATTTATTTATATAACTACAAATTTGATTAATGGTAAAAAATATATCGGACAAAAGAAATTTGAAACAGGGAATCATAAATATAGATGGAAAAACTATTTAGGCAGTGGTGTCCTATTTACAAAAGCTATTAGAAAATATGGTAAAGGAAAATTTAGCAGAGAAATAATTTCCAAAGCTTATTCTAAGGAAGAATTAGATACTTCTGGAAATTGAATTTATAAAAAAGTATAACGCAGTAGAAGATGAAAAATACTATAATTTAGAATATGGTGGGCATAGTAGTAAACATAGTGAAGAAACTAGAAAAAAGATAAGTGAATTAAATAAAGGTAAAATCATAAGTGAAGAAGTAAAAATAAAAATGCGTGAGTCTGCTCCAATTAGAATCGGTAAATTAAATCCCAATTATGGAAATGATAAATTTCGTCGAGAAAAACATTGGAATTATGGTAATCATTTATCAGAAGAAACAAAGAAAAAAATGAGTGAATCTAGCATAGGAAATAAATCAAGGTCTACACAAATAATATGCTTAACAACAAAAAAAGTTTTTAATTCTGTTATAGAAGCAAGCATCTATTATGGTTGTGATAATAGCAACGTATGTAAATGTTGTCATGGAAAAGCAAAAAGTTGTGGTAAATTGGAAAATGGCACTAAACTTCAATGGATGTTTTATGAAGATTATTTAAAATTACATAATGAAAATAAAGCAATATAAAATAGGGGGAGATTATTATAGCATTAAATAAGCAAATACATATATACAGTGTTGATACGAGTGCTTTTTATTATGAAGATGAAAAACAAATACATAAAAAATTGAATAAAGTATACATATTGAAAAGTAAAATAAAAAAACGAAGAAGTAAAATATACAAGCAATATAAAAAGGATGAAGATAAATACAACGATGATAAAATATACATAGATAATTTATATACTAGAGTAAACAAATTATTATCTAGTATAAAAGAAAAGTTATACTTGAAATTTGAACATAACAAGGGCAAAACAAGGAAGTTAAATGAAGAAACATTTAGTAGATAAAAACGTAGTCTCAATTTTTGATTCGGTTTTAACAAGAATAACTGAAATGAAAACAAATGAATTATCAAAAGATTTAATAATTGTTCAAACATATTTCTTTGAGATATTAGAGGATATTATACTTAAAGACTTTACATATAATAATGAAAAATATGTTGTATATACTGCAAGTGCTGGTCAAATTAGAACTAAAAAAACTGTTTTTATTAAGGAGTCTGTTTTAATAGATTATGAAAATACATTAACATGTGGATTGACCGATAAAGTTATAAACGAAAGAGGACAATCAATATTAATAAATATTTAGCATATCTAGCTTTGTAGAATTCTGCAACGGATGAATGGATAGGTTTTGATATAACTAAAGCCATAGTTGTTAAGGATTTTGAAACAAATGTAAAGACTATGGTTGATTATATAAATGATGAAACCTATGAAATTAATAGAGTTGAAATGGATGTACCTATACCTCATACCGATGGTTGTGGAATGATGTTGCCAAGCTTTTGTAATAAAAATAGGATGTGTCGTCTACCTTGGGTAAAAGGATTGCTTGTAGCTTTTGATTTTAAAGCATTCATATTAGAAAACATAGAAAAATATCCAAATTGTGCAATAGTAAAAGATATTTATAATAAAGAGTATGATATTATTAAAGATGATATACAAGTAATTTTTACAGAATCACAATTTAAAATGTATAAGTATTGTAATGATTGGAAGGAATATCAAGATGAAAACTAGTCATGGCAAGCAGACATATCCTGGTCCCTAAGCAAATATACCGGATATTGAAGAAAGAGAAGAATAACGGTACCACCTGTATTAAACAGGATATCATTTCTCTAACAAATGAAAGTAATATTTCCGAAAAGTCATCGCCGCTACTACTAAAATATGTGGAAGGGGGAAATCTAATACGTCAGCTTCCTTTGATTGCATCCATCCAAAAGTATCATTTAGATCAGTTGAAAATTCTCCCTAAGCGTTTCAAGATATTGGACTTCGTCCCAGATAAGTTTCCAGTAACTTATAGCAAGACATTGCAAACAGTAACTAATAGTTTGAAGGTTCAGTATTGATGGTTAAATAGTAGTATGTAGAATTATAGCCCTTAGTCAGGAGTAAAAATATTAGCTGACTGTAACGTGACTTCTCCATAATAGAATAGTAATAGCAATTTGCATTAACTTCCTTTCTAACATTTTCACAGCCGTGACACCTACGGGATTTGGACGATAAGGAGACCTAGTTACAAAAGACCTATCTTTGCAATTTCTTTTCTTCCTTGAGGGTGGATTCTAAGTCCCTTCATACAGCTTACCATGTTTATATGATATATGATGTAAGTGTGAATCCCACTAAACTAAATCTATCACTTACGGCCAGACTAGATACCATCATTACCCGAAGATGGTCTTCCGATCCAATTCTCTTCCCCTAAAATCACTTAGTACTTTTCCAATCGACTTGAAAATAATGCTCGATCTCAATTTCAAAAAATATGGTATTGCTTGTAAAAATATTTGATCAATGTATTTAATTAAGAGTGAATATCATCTAATCGAATGGGGTTGTAATCTAATGACAAATGCAATCGTTACATAATGATGCTACTCTGATGCAGAATATT
>CAWIYT010000200.1:0-8902 GCA_963840085.1 uncultured Nitrososphaerales archaeon | reverse complement strand
ATTATTTGTCACAGCACAAGAAGAAGATGGTGAAACTAGTTCTATTCCATCTAATCTTACTAATTTTATTATCAATATACGAGAAATATCCTCATTTACTGGAAAGAATTTAATTGCTCTTTTAAGTAGCGAAAATGATGTTCAAGTTAAAAGAGTAGAGATTTCAGAAGCAATAATTCAACCAGGTCAAGAAGATTCGTTCTCTCCGCATAAAATGATAGATGTTCCAATTACAATGAATAAACCTATAGAACCAGGTTCTGAAATTTATGCTGGTGTTATTCAGTTAGGTAGTACAGAGTTTTAGCCAATCTATAAAATGTAATATTGCATAATTCTATTGTATCCATTATTTGGTTTTTATCTTATTATAAAAGCAAGAATAAAAAAAAGCCATGTATACTTACTTATTGGTTTTGGAGTATCTTATTTGATTGATTAGATTAGTTGTAGGTTTGATAAAGAAAAAGGGTTAAACATGCCATATAATATTTGATGACAAATTAATAGGTAAATTAGAATGTCATAGCCAGTCAATTGTAGATGACACCTATTTTACAATTGACTATGACAAACAGACTATGACAATTTTGAGTTTTCCTATGATAAAGGTGTGACATACTACATAATTATTGAAGTATTTATCACTTTTGAAATTATTCTTTGAGTTTTAAATAATATACTACACATATAGAGTAATAGATTAACTATTAAATAAATAAATAGATTAATTTGTAAATTTCATTTATTTATTTATTTATTTACATGAACTATCTTTTCTTGCACATACATCAGCCACTTTGTACAAATCTTTTATTACTTTTTTTTCACAGATCCTGAATTTTGATCAGGAAAATCATCAGAAGTAACACATCCAAAAAACATATCACCTCGGACCTATAGGTCCAACTTCTGTATTTCTATCAAAAGTAAATGGGATTGCAAGTCTATTACTATTGCTTTTTCCTCCTCCTCCTTTTCTTTTCCTAATTCATTTTTGTACATTTTAACTTTTTTAATTTCATTTTCACCTTTTACCATTGCAACAACATACATATCTTTTATGTTTTTGCTATCGAATATAGGAAACATTTATTGTAATTTTTACATCTTTTGGACTTTTTTGTGTATTTGGCAGATTACCAGAGGTTTTGTAAAGTGTAGTAGATTCATTATACTTATTTAGTGTATAAAATAGTTTAACTGTATCTTTATCAGTAGAAGTTAAACCAATATTCCCCTCATCACAATCATACAATGGAAGGGTAGTAGACGTTGTTGTAGTAGTAGCAGCAGTACTAGCATTTAGTTTAGCATCGAGTACATATCCACATACATAATATTCATCATCAAACATTACTTGAGAAATAACATTACTTTTCTTGAATTTTAAATCAACGGTTAAAGAATTATCTTGTAAATTTATATTATTTTTATTATCTTTTTTTAAATCTACATATGCTGTTTTTCCTTCACCATTAAGATAACCAACTATTTTTAATGAATCATGGTTTTTAATATCGATATTATTTAAATTTATTTTTGTTTTTATAGTAGTGAGATCAGAAGTAGTAGTAGTAGCACCATTTTTGTTGTTCTTCTCATTCTTTTTATTTTCATTTTCATTGGGTTGCGCAGTTATAGAATTAGTCTGATCAACAAATAACAATATAGAGGAGGATACTAAAATAACAAATAATCCTAATCCTAAATAAAATTTATTTATCTTTATTTTCAAATTCATAATTCAAAATCTATTCAATAGATAATATAACTATCAAGATCAATTTCATTATAGAGATAAGTGAATCTAATTTAACTTTTATAATTGATATATATATTATTGACTTGAAAAATTGTGTATATTATAATTGTCATAGCCTGAACTAGTAGTAGAGATGAACAGTATTTGGTTGGAAGATAACTATTCATTGTCCATACTATGATAACTACAACTTGTGTGTGAATTGGTCTTTTCATTGAAAGAATGACCACAGATTTGGGTCCAAAAATCTGTTAAGCATGCTATATAAAAATTAGAGATAAATTAATTACTTGCCATAGCCTGTACATATGACAAACACATGTAACATATAGGACAAATAAATCCAGGCTATGACTGACTAATAGTTTATATCTTTAATATTTAGTATCAAATATACTATTTAGAACTTTGAAACTATTTTTCTAGGGTTTTGAATAATAGTAATTATATATATCACATTATTGTCATAGCCTGAACGACAGACCAGGTTTATTAATGGTCCAGACTATGACAACAATTTTTTTGTTGACTTGGCAAATCATTTTTAGATTAGACTGATATTTATAGTAATATATTATTAGTAGAGTAATAGATTAATTAATAAGTTAAAAAATCTATAAAAAATTTCTCTGTTCTTTGTAGGTAGAGAAAATATTTACAGAAATTATTGTCTATTGTTGTATTAAAATATTTTTATTCAAATATGTCGTATATATAATTAAGGAAAAAATAAATTTATGAAAAACCCAGTTATTGCAAATCCCTCTTCTTATATTGTGATAACTACAATAACGTCTAGCATTATTAGCACCTATATTTTTTGAAATGGATAATGCTTATGGAGAAGGAGTAAACTTTGTTGTTGACGATGATAATAAGACAAAGTTGACGTATCATCAACAACAACAAGCAATAGTAGGATTAGAAACTGAATGTAAATCTCCTTGTCCATCTAGTGCAGAAATATGCATCGCAATGTGTGCATCTTAAAATCATACTTCTCATTTAGGTGAATTGTCTATTTAAAGACATAAAGAGTTGTGTGTATATAGATAATTGTTAGTTGGATAAAAAAAATAATGCTAATAATAACAAAATTATCGATATACTTCCTACTAATTTTATCAAAAATATAGAGAAACTATTTTGATGAATAGCAATTTTACTAGTTGCTGGCATTTTTGGTTTTGACTAGTGCTGTAATAACTGAACTATATGCCTCATATTCTCCTAGTGATGTATTAATTTCTACAATAACAGTGTTGGTAGGATTCATAATTTATAAGATATCCTTTCTAGTTCTCTTTCATATTGATACCAACGAAAATACACCAATAAATTCACTAACCAGATTAATTTCGTTATTCTAAAACAAAATAAAGAATATGATATTTGCATGGTGTATATTTGATATTGTTAACAATCTATCAAGATGGATAATACTATTTGAATTATTACTAATGGGATTTAGACCTTTTGAAGCAGTCATAATAACTTCTATAGGTGCTTCTTCTCTCATCTTATTTATCAATAAATATAATCTCAAGACGCAACAAGATTTTTTCATCACTAAAAAAGAAGAACACATGAAAATAAAATAATGGCAATATAGAATAGAATTAAAAATAAAAAGTTATCAATAATAGGTTCTGTTGTCTGTTAAATACTAGCAATCTAATAAATAATAATCTAGCATCGAATATGAGGGTATACAATACAGCACTTGAACAGACACGTGATAATCTAAAGACTTTACTAAGAACAATTACCAGTTACGTAAAGGCAGATAATAGACGTTTAATATTTAACCTAGTTCAATAATCTTTAATTATAAAAATATATTCGTATCAAGCTTCTAAGTTATATATTTGTAGTCAAACATTATATTATGAGTAGTGATAAATACATTCCAACTTCCGATGGAAAAGAAATTATAAATCCTGATGGAAGTAGTATATCAGAAATCGAACCAGAAAATCACGAACCTAAAGAAATAGAAGGTTATCATATTTCAAAAGATAACATCCCTTCTTTTAAGAAAATACTGGTTACTGACGATGGAAAGGATATATCAAATAAAGCACTTAATTATGCTGTCTCTTTATCTAATTCTACAGGTGCAGAATTATTTATTCTACGTATACTAAAAGACGTTGAAAAATATGAAAACATCTCCTTAGAAGGCTCCCATGAGATATCACAAATGGATAATCAAGACTTTCATAGAAAGATTAAAGGTGAGGTAATAGATGCTATGGAAGAAAAAATAAAGAAATGCCAAGAAGCTGGATGTCAAAATAAAGTTTCTTATAAATTTCTGACTGGTAATGTAGTTGATGAAATAGTAAATGAAATTAATAATAATAACTATGATTTGGTCGTTATGTTATCTTCTCATATAGATTCTTGGTTTAGCTCCTTATTTAGTGAAGTCAGAAAAATAATGAATCATATTAGTAAACCTGTTTTGATAATACAATAAATTTAATTTATTTCTTTTTATCTATTTATTTTCTTTTTTTTTGATACTAAATTGTTGACTAAGCAACTTTCTGTGAGACCAATTAAACTGTTTTGTCTGGAGTCCTGTATGTAGTAGGGTTCTATTACACAGTATTTAGCTTTTTGGTAACTTATATTCTGCAATGTGATTATTCATATACTGGCGAATGACCTTACATACTTTTTTCTAAAATCTTTCTTCCTTTGTTATCTACTTTCTTTGAGTGAATCTTTTTTCAATTCTATTATTTGGTTTGGTCCCAGACTTAATTTCATTGTTGATAGATTCATTATTTTTTGTATTATTTAGAATGTTATCGCTAACAAAAGTATAATCTTCCTTATTAGAATTATTTTTTATTATCCTAATTTCCTTTTTTTTCTTACCCATTTCTTTAACCTATTTTATATATTTGCAAGTTATCAATTAATGTTATTGCAAAATAAATGATGAATGAATTAGTGAGTGTTGATAATTAATTATGAATTAACATTAAATGTGATATAATAGAAAAGCACTCAATATCAGAGAATGATAAAATGTGACATATTTTGTTTAATGATATTAAAAAGTTTGTTAAGTTAACTGACAAAGTAAAATATATTTTTTAAATTATTTTTGAAATATTAAGATATGTGAATTCATAGGAATGCCAAGGAGGGAGTAATACCGATAGCGGTTCAAAAATAAGAGTCTATGTTATGGTTCTACTGCTATCCTGTATTTAGCTTTTATTATTTGAATTATCTTAAATTGATTTAACAATTAATAATTTTTTTTCTAATATTATGGATATAGTTGTGGCTATCAAAGTAACAAATAAGAAGGTTCATTGAGGCTCATGCACTACATGTCCTCTAATTTGGTTTTTCAGTCCAAAGAACTCCAAACAGAACCTACTTCATATATATTTAGACAATATAGTTAAATAAAGTTATATATAAATTTTTTAATATGTTACTTTTTTTTAATACGTTATTACTCTTAATATAATATAAATTTTAAATAATAAAAAAATATGTAGATTATGTTATTGCTAATTAATATATCTTTGTTTGTTCGATGCTGTAATTAGGCACTAGAAGAACTTGTTGTTGTTGTTGTTTTGTGAATATTATCCCTAGTAACTTGTTGGAATGTTTTTACAGTATTAGCTCCTATTTTTGATAGTTCCTTTACTGTATCTTTTGTATGCTGAACAGATGTATTGACAGAATCTAGATTTGCAAATATAGTATTATTTATTACTCTAGTTGCTGATACTGCATTATCTGCAAAGATACTAACTATTTTTCCATAGTTTTCAGCCAGTTGTCTAGGAGATACAGTCCAATCAGACCAAAGTCGTAATGAATTAGCTAGAATATCTTTTTGTGATTCTACATAATTATCTGTAATTTCTCTAATTGCTTGAATTGTATTTTCCTGATAATTGTTAACGATTTGAGTATAACGTGGAATTTCTTTTCTTGCTTCATCTATTGTTTTCTTGATATTATCTTTAGTTTCATCTATTACTTTATTAACTGCTTGTTGTTGTTGTTCTCGTTGAAATTGTTGTTCTGTTGTTGAATGTGTTTCATTTGATTCTTCTTCTTTGCGTTCTTGTCTTTTTGTTGACATGTATTTAAAAAGTAATCATGAAAGCATATAACCAATCATATACAATGGTATTGATTGCCATTAACATGTATTAATAATAGTGTACATTGATGATTTGATAGTATTTTTTGTCTCTAATTCAATATTATAAAGCAAAATTATCTTGTAAATCTCTTAGTAGAATTAGTTTGTATATAACAATCTTTTCCATATCTGGATTATCTTCTTTTAATTCCTGAATAAAATATACATTTTAGTAATTATATATAATCTCAATAACCTTTATCTATATAAATCCAAATACTAAGGTTCTTGTTATTGCAGATGAAGATTCTAAAAAAAGAGTTGGCCTATGGTGCGTATGAATTTCCTCTAAAACCTTTGAGTTTTGAAATGTAGCAGATAAGTTCTAATGCAATATTAAGAAAAGCAATGATGGAAAATATATGATGGTATTCTTTATTTCTTTCCCAATATCAAATCTTTTGCTAATTCATATTCATAATCGCTCAATAGATTAGAATGACAACTTTTGCTGTGTCCGAGATTAATAAAATAATCTCGTGATTCTACACTTGATACAGATACCATCCCATCATTAGGTATGGGAAGAGAAGAAAATCCTACCTGTTCCAAACGTAGAACCGTGTAGCTGACAGTTTTCTGATTTAGGATTCCAATCACCTGCAATGGTATAGTATTTTGTGTTTGGATTCATTTTTACTTCAGTAGCTGCTGCACCAGGTCTTAAATCATATACAGCAGGAGTACCAACTTCGCATGACTCTGCTAGAGGAGAGCCTGCATTTGGTGTTCCAATCATTACAAGATTTGCAACATCCTTTGTATTGTTAGCCAAGTATACTCTTGCATCCAATCCTCCCTTGCTGTGAGCAACTATATTCACTTTATTTTGTCCAGTTTCCTTTTTGATTTGTCCGATTATATTTGATAATTCTTTTGCATGTTCTGCAGCTGACCCACATTTATCATCTGATTGTTTAAAAGTTATAGGATATGCAGCAGAGATGCCATCTTTTTTGAGCAAATCTACCCATTTATTCCAAACAGTAGCATCTTCCATATGGCCATGTATTAAAAGAACAGGAAGTAGAGGAGAATTGGTAATGGGATTTGTATTGTTATTTGTGTTATATTGACTATATGTCTTTTCAATTAAAGTGCTAGCTTTTGAAATTTTTTGAAGATTATAGTCATTGTTGTTTAAATCAAACATAATGTGTGAATCCTACCCTTATGATTTTTTGTATCCTAGAATAAAGGAGTGTATTGTTAATGACTAGTAGCAGTAGTAGTATTTACCTCTGCATTGTGTCTATTAACTGATTCTTGTTCTACTGCTGATTTTATGAAATTGGTGTTTGTTTTTGCGAAAGCCTTCACATTATCACGTGTTTGTTCAAGTGCTGTATTGTATACTCTCATATTTGATGCTAGAGCATTATTTATTAGATTGCTACCATTTAAGAGATAACTTGTAAAGTTATTTACCATTACTGCGTAATTTTCTGCGATTCTTTGTGGATTATACAAGTCCCATACTCCACTTCTATCTACTTGTTGTGTTTGAAAAGAGCTTACTACTTGTTTTTGTGCTTGAATAAAGTCTGAAGCGATATCTTTTATAGTTTGAATAGTTTTTTCTTGATATTCAGCAATACGTTGTGTATATTGTGGAATTTCTCGTCTAGCTTCATCAGTAATTCTTTTTACATTATGTAAGGTGTTGTCTAGTGTCTTGTTTATTGCATCTTGTTGTTGATTCAAGGTGTTATTTGTTCTTTCATTGAAATTATTGTTGTCTTTATTAAATTTAGTTGTATATTTTTCATTAAATTCTGGTTCATTTACAGCTATATTTTCGTTTATTTTTACTTCTTGTTTTCTTGTTGACATGTATATATATACGTTACTAAGGTATATAACCTTATGTATTAATGGCTAATGTATAGTCATATTTGTTTATGTATAACCTATGCCTATGATTTATTTGTATAATTTGGGGTAATATATTTTATAATTACAACAATAACAAGCAAAATTATTTAGGTATTATAGACCAGTCGAGGGTAATACCGATATCGGTGCAAAAA
Organism: uncultured Nitrososphaerales archaeon; assembly: GCA_963840085.1. Lineage (GTDB taxonomy): Archaea > Thermoproteota > Nitrososphaeria > Nitrososphaerales > Nitrososphaeraceae > TH1177. Next base: position 918 of record CAWIYT010000200.1, on the reverse strand, counting down.
TAAGAGTCTATTATAGATACACTGCTATCTTATATTTAGCTTTTATTATTGGAAACTTATTTTAAATAAAAGATAGTTGTAGAATAATAAACTAATTTCTATAGTGTTCAGTTGAAATAATGCAGAATTCTATATGAGTTAATTATTTTATAATGTCTATAGAGCTAAGTTTAATTAATTATTGAAAAAAGAAAAAAAGGTGAGTTTGCTCCATTCATATACTAATTGCCAATGAAGGCAGGAGACTTTGCAATTATTTTGTAAGGGCTAAGGGAGGAGGAGTGCCAGCAAAGATTGTAATTGGATTTATTACATTACAGGTCTGTGATTCTCCTGCTGTTATTGTTCCTGTTGCAATCTGTGAAATGCTTTCAGTACAATATCCTGTAAACGATGGTGGAGAGTCAGAGAAAAAGCGCCCTGGGTGATTAGCAGAAAAAGTTCGGATGTCTTTAAACCACGAATCGCTACGGTCTTCTGATACTGCATAATCACCTGGACTCAATGTAACATCCGTCCCGATAGGAGAACCAGGAAATGGAGATGATGGGTCTGGATTGTTACCTTCTACTTGGATAATATAGTCATTTTCATTTACTAGTTCTAGTAGGTCTTCACAATCACCTTCAATTTGGTCTTCACAATTAACTTGTTTAGTTACCTTCAAAGTAGCTGTTATTGGTTCTGGTTCTTCTTGCTCATTGTTGTTATTGTTTATACATACATAGACAAATCCATCTTTGTCTTTCGTAAATCCGTTATTGTTGTTTCTTTCACCATTTGCAAAGTTATTTGCCTGTTACTCCTTCTTGTTCTCCAGTATCAGAAGGATGATGTATCTAAAGAAGTTAAGTCGCCAATTTGTGGTCTGCCTATATTAACTGATGCATCATTGACATTTAGATTAACATTGTTACA
>CAWIYT010000199.1:0-15096 GCA_963840085.1 uncultured Nitrososphaerales archaeon | reverse complement strand
ACATTTGATGGTAACAATATATTCATTCTAATAGATATTAATCCTAAAAATTTAAAAAATTTACGCTATTTTAAAAGAATAAAAAAATATACAAAAAAATAATAATTGTAATAGCATCTTTACTCTCCGTAGTATGTGGAATTCAAATTATCCAAGATTTAAAACATCATTAAGAAACAATGAAACTTTTAAAATATAATATATGTTCCTAGAAAATGTATTTTTAATAATTAAAATAGATATGGGGGGAGTTTTTCTACTTTGAGAATACTTCTTTAAGTGTATGAGAAGCCTGATCTATTGCACCTCTTGCTGCAGGAGTATCACTAATTGGATTAAGCATCATAAAGTCATGAATAGCACCAAGGTAACGAGTTGCAGTAGTAGGAACGCCAGCCTGCATCAGTTTATGAGCATATGCTTCACCTTCATCACGTAGAACATCATTTTCTCCTACTATGATGAGTGTAGGTGGTAATCCACTAAGCTGCTCAACTGATGCTTGTAGTGGAGAAACAGTTGGTTCTTTTCTATTAGTATCGTTTGAAACATAATTATCCCAAAACCATTTCATATTATCACGCGTAAGAAAGTATCCTTCTTGATATGTATTATATGAAGAAGTGTTAAAGTTGGCATCTGTAACTGGATAAAATAGCATTTGGAAGATAATAGGAGGTCCGCCACGCTCTTGTGCAAGTAGTGCAAGTGTAGTGGCCATGTTGCCCCCTACACTATCACCTGCTACTACTAAACGTGAAGAATCTAAATTGAGGCTTTGACCATTCTCTGAAATCCATTTTGTAGCAGCATATGCTTCTTCTAGAGATTGTGGATATTTTGCTTCAGGAGAGAGCGTATAGTTGACAAATACAATTGCTGCATGTGCGCCATTAGCAAGTTCCCTTAACAATCTCTCATGAGTATCAAAATTACCTAGCACCCATCCACCACCATGGGTGTACATTACAACGGGTAGAGTTTCATTGCCACTACCTGGGGGTCTGACTATCTGAATAGATATTTCGCCATTAGGACCCCCTGGAATAGTTTTGTTTTCTATTTCAGCTGGAAGTTTTTCTATCGGGCCTGCCTGAAGTCCAGACAGTACATTACGAGCCTCAGTGGGCGTCAAAGTATAGAGTGGAGGACCACCACTTTGTTGTAGCTTTTCTAAAAATAATTTAGTTTTATTTTCTACAGTAGGATAGTTGTTGGTATCCATGCCGTATACTAATGGATTAATATTATTTAAAGAGAAATGGAGACTTATTGTTATTATTAGAATCATAATTGCTGAAAAATACGGAAGTTCGATTTTCATTTTTTTTATATAATGAATTCTTTTATTTAAGTATTCATTCTGTTGAATATCTACTTATTTTAGCATGAGTTGTAGTAAAAAAATAATGACCATATTGGAGTATCAATTGAAATTATTAGATTCAAGTAATGAAATTTTCTAATTCACTTTACCAAAATTGGTTGCATATAATAATCTAATTAGTTTTCTTATATAGTCTGTATATTCTTTAATTACGAGTAATTAATCTCACCTTAAATTAAAAATATTTTTAATTACGAGAAAATTTTATCTGTCTGCATAGACCTGTTAATTTAACAAAAATGAATTTAGCTGTGAATGTTCTATTCTAACATACATGTTGGTCAAATTTGCCAGAAACAGAACATCCACTATCATAGTTAACGTACTCTTTGTATTTGTATTTTCTCGGTCTTAGTCTACGTAATACTCCTAAAGCGCTAGTGATTTTCAAAGATGAAAAAAGAAGTCACATATCTATTTGGAACTGGATTCAGAGATTTGGTTCTTTACAGATCTATAAACGTAAAAGAATATCAGCATTCATCATAGATGAAACTGTCATTCAGATTGGTAGCCAACACTTTTGGTTGTGGATTTGTATTGAACTAGTACATAGATCTATTCTTGGAATTAATATCTCCCGAGCACGAAATATGCTTATTTTATCCTTATTTTTGGAATCTTTGGTTAGCAAATATGGTAGACATTCAATATACTCTGATGGCGGTACTTGGTATCCATCAGAAGCATGCAAGACACTGAGATTGAAACACTATTTGCATTCCTCAGCAGTGGAGAAGAGTTTGAATGATAGAAAGGGTTATGCAGTACTTTAAAGATAGGACAGAGAATTTTGATGATTATTATCCTTGTTTAAAGAAGGATGTATGTAATCAAGATCATGTGTATAATTGGATAGAACTATTTGTATCAATGTAGAATAGTACAATAGTAGAAAAAAATAAAATTCCTGTTCTAACAAAGGAGATGGGGTAATCTCTTAAGTTAACAGAACCATCTATACAATAGCAATATCTATATTACCATTTCTTTATTTTTTCCAAGGATAATATGCAAGGAAATAAAAAGCAGGGCATAGAGAAAGTCCAATTATCTTTTCTGGCTTGATTTTTAAGATAATACGCTTGTGCTGTGGTTTTCTATAATAGTATTTTCCAATCCCTAGATATTTCTTAGCTAGTTTCTGTAAATGTACATCAGCATTATCATAAGTTTGTTCTATGACTACGCCTTTAATCGACACCATGTTATATGGATTATACTGTTCAACTACACGATATTGCAACTCTAGGATTTCTTGATACATTTCTTTTTTTGACTGCAGCATCTGATGTATTTACTAATATTATATCATTTTCTTCATCTATATCTGCCCATACAGGAGTGATGTGAGGAAATCCATCAGCAGATAATGTAGATATAAAAACCAGATTTCTTCCTTTAAAAAGACTATTAAATTGTTCCTTTGAAAGTTCTGTTGAGCCTACTGATTCGTTTACTATAAAAAGACTTTCGGTATCGATTGGGGGAATATCCACAATATCGATATAGGATTTATTGTCGTCTTTCTCCATTTTATTATAATTATAATGCTCACGTATTAATTTTTATTGATAGTTAAATGATTACTAAATTATCAAAGTATGTGATATAGTCTTTAATACTTATTACTTGATACATTTTTCGCAGGATATCTTACTAAACTTGGAACAATCCACGAAAGCAATACAATAGTCTTTGAAATATATTAAGTTACTATTAAAAAATCAAATATTGTGAAAATATTATCCCGGCTCCTATACCAAAACCACTAGATAAAATACCTCTCCTTCTAAATCATTAATCACATCATATCCTATTTCACCTATAGCTACAACTCTTTGTCTATCCAAATATTTCTCCATATCTTCTATAGCACAAATTGCTAATGGTCTTTGGTTGGCTTCCTTTGAATTTACAGAAATACAAACAAAATGCTCAATTCCAAATTGTTTAGCTCTTGTAGTTTCAAATGAGATAAGTGTTCCCAGTAATCTTCAAATGTATCAACGACAAATGTTCTTCGGCTTCCAAGCCAAAATGAAGGTTCAACTATAACTTCTATGCCTGCCTTTGACATTACATCATCATAATCGTCAATATACGAGAATATATATAAAAATGTAAGATCAAATATTCTGCTCAATGATTAGATATCATCTTTCCTAATAGACAGATTTAACAATTCGATTATAAATCTATTGAGAAATTTATTTTGATGGTAAAAAATATATAAATTGTAATATTTAATCCTCATAAAATAATATTAATTCTTTATTAAAATAGATAATATTTTATAGTCAAAAAAAAGTTTAAGCTTGGTCAAGATGAGATCTTAACATATAAGCCATTTTTTCATGTTTTTCCATGATACCTATTAGAATATCATTTGTTCCCATATCATGATATTTATCTTCACATTCATCTGCATTTTTTCTTAATATTTTAATAATTTGTTCATGATCTGATAGAAGATTAGATATCATTCTCATAAGTTAAGTATCATATCTTAGGCCAACTACCCATGCATCTAAGATACCTTCTTACAGTACATAACAGATTATCTTCTGTTTCGTAGTTGTAGTTTGCACATATGTCTTTCTTGAGATTCCTGTTTACTTTTGTCTCAACAAGATTTAGGAATGGTGCATGGGTTGGTAGAAATAGTACAGTTAACCAGTCTTCTGATTGTTTTTCTATAAACTGTTTTGTCTTTTTGCTTACATGAAATGATGCATTGTCTATTACAAGTATGAACCTCTTGATACTTCTCTTGAGTACATATCTCTTGATGCTGTTTAGATGGTTTATGAAATCATTGCTGTTTCTTGTTTTGCTTGTATTGAATTTAATTCCATTTAATGGATAGAGAAGGGTTATGAATACATTGACTTTATCATTAGAATCCTTTATGGAGTATCTTTTGCTGTTCTCCTTTTTTCATATATGTTCTTGTTATGTATGGTTGTAGATGTAACCATGTTTCATCTTCAAATCCTAGTAGAATCTTTTTTTAAAAGAGCTGCCGATATCTTCTTGTACCTCTCTATCTTTCCTTTCTTTTCCTCATAATCATCACCTTTTTCCAGTTCAAGTTTTGGTTGTTTGTATACTATACCTAAATCATGAATTATCCTCCATGTCTGCATAGGACTGACATTCATTTCCAGTAGTGATGAAAGATATGTGGCCAGACAGTCTGATACTCCAGGTATTCTTGAGATAGCCAAATGTCCTGGGTGATTTGTTCAGTACTATGTCTTTTACCATCTCCTTGTTTTTGTAGGTAGATATTACTGGTTTTCTACCTCCATTCTTTCTCTTTATTTCTTATTCCTTCCAGACCCGAGTCTCTATATTTTTTAATCCAGTCATACACATTACGATAATTAACATTGAGGTTCTTGGCTATAGTTCTGTAAGGTACTCCTTCCATCTTTTGTTTTATGGCAGATGCTCTTCTCTGTATTCCTCTTTATCCTTAGTACTCTTCATGAATGAAATTAATTCCTTTTTCTGTACAGTAGATAATTCTAGTCTGACAGGGTTATTTGGCACATATTGATAGATTATATAACAAAGCTAAATCCATTTCTATATTTATGCTGAATGGATAGAACAATGTTGATAAAAGATTAGAGACTTAACTTATCATTTGGATATTCGTCAGATGGGGATTCTTTTATCCTGGAATATTCTAAAAATTAAGACTGCCTAAAGACTTCCCATTAAGATAACGTGCTCTCTCTGCTACTTGATCAATAATTCCATCAAGGGTTTGATACTGTTCTTGAAAGAATTCATGTCTCTCATGGAAATGAGGGCCTACAACATTCCAATGGTAATTTCTAGTCTTTGTATAAAGAACATATTCATCACACAATACATTATTTAGAATCTGTATTACTCCATTAAGAGATTCTTCAGAAAGTCCTATATCAATATCTTTACTATTACTTTTTTTACTAATGTAGATTCCATTTTTATTTCTTCAACAAATATAGAGCTTTATAGACTATAAAGATAATTGAGATCGAGCAAAATTTAGATTTACTAGAGAATAGAAAATCCCACCAATAATAGATGTCGAATTGATTGAGAATTAGGTATGTAACATCAGCAATGGAGATTACCTTTAATTATTCTTTGTCTAAATGACTATTTAGATTAATAGTATCTAATAATTATAATTTTCAGATTAGGACAATAGGTAATAAATAATTCTATTGATGTAAATAATAAAAATGAGATACCTATTTGTTCAATTTGTTATTGTTATGAAAGATTAAGATTTTTTCCTTAACTTATATTTTCATGTATAAAAAAAGAGGACGATAACGATATATCAACCAAACATAGACATTCTATTGATTGTCATATGATCAAACAGAGCATGAACTAGATCCAATTTTAAAACAAATTGCTGAATAAAAAAAGAATAATTAATTAATGCTTTTCAGCCGGTACTTGAAAATATCCTTCCATCACTATTTCTGCCAATGGCTTTCTATCATTGGGAAATTCAGCTTCCTGAAGTTTAGGTGGAAGATTTCCTTTAGGTCCTCTCTTTCCAATAGCAATCATTGCCATAACATCATATGATTCAGGAATACCCAATTCTGTCTTAGCTTTTTGGTAATCAAATCCTTCCATTCCATGGGTGGCAATTCCCCTATCATATGCCTCTAAAGCTAAATTTTCCCATGCGGCACCCGCATCAAACTGATGTGTAATTGAAGGCTTTTCATTATATTCAAAACTCTTTCTTGAAATAACAACAACTAAAGCAGCAGCATTTTTAGTCCATACTTTATTGCCTTCATACAACAGATCAAAGAGTTTATTCCAACTTTCTGTATTTCTTTTTGCATAAATGAATCTCCATGGCTGATTATTAAATGAGGATGGTGCCCACCTAGCCGCTTCAAAAAGTGACATCAAGTCATTATCATCTATATCTTCGCCTGTCATAGATCTAGGTGACCATCTATCAACAAACAAGGAATTAATTTTGTGAGTTGGTTTCCTTTTATGTTCTATTTCTGAATTATGCATGGAATTAAAAGAAGAATAGTAATATATAAAAATGCAAGTTTGTCTAGATATTGAAAATAAAAATATCATAGAATTATATTTTGGTATATAGAACATATTTTTCTTTGATTAAAGCAGGAATTATGACAATACATACCAATATTGAAGATACAAAAATATCATATGAAGTGAAGACAGAAACTTGTTTGCAATTGCTTTAGCATCATCATCATCATTATTATTATTAATTATCTGAGTTTAGAGGTTTATTAGAGGTATTGATAGTATCGGTCGCTATTTTCATATTGAGTTTTTGTTTAACTAAATAAATACTCGCCATTAATTGATGCAATATGTTTGTTTATTATTTATCTTGTTTTTTGCTCTGTTGCATCGACCGGCCAGTTACATTCTTATCAGTCTACCAGAAGAGCTCAGTGGATGGGAAAAGTTCGGTAGATGAGAAGAGCTCAGTAGATGGGGAGTAACCATCACTTACAAGTTGTGCTGTTGTGTTATAGAGCTAGTTGAAGTGATGGGTAATCGTGTACTGCTGCCTAGTTGAGCTATTCGCTCATACTTGAAAATGAGCAGAATTCATTTTTCTTTTCTTCATAATCACATTTGCGATCATGAAAATAGCAAAAAACAGTCCAACTACAGGAGGAACAATTAGCCCGATTATCAGGAACAATCCACCAAGAATTCTAATATGCTTGCAGTGTAGGTAGCTCCAATGGGAATGCCAAGTATTTGCTCTGTCTCCTAAGCTGTCTGTTTTATATTTTTCAGCTTCGATACGAAATTGACATAACCTATCTAATTCTCTCAATAATACTGATCGTTCTTGGAGCCGGCGCATTATCAGTTGACTCAGTTATCGGTCTTCTTTGATGAGAACTATTTATTTTCAAAATAGATCATCCATGATATAAAATGCAGGTGGGTTCAAATACAACTCAATTGTAGATCAAATAGGTTGGACATCTTATTAATTTCACGTCCCACTGATGATAACCAAGAAATGGAGTATGTCACTTGAATAAAACAAACGAGTATCGAGCACAAAAATCTGACGATCATAATAATTAAGCGTAAAGTGGAATGTCATCAACTTATCAGATAAAGAAGCTAAAGAAAAAATTATAAAAAAGACTATAAATATCTCAATAATGTCATCACTTGAGCCTTTACGAGAAGTTGTGAGAAAATTGGCAGACACATTTAACAATCCGCAGAAAAGGGAATCATCTTATTTTGATTTTTATGATGACTCCTTGATAATTCATGGTTTCCCTCCAAATCTTCCAGCGAACAAGGAAGGTTTTAAAAAGTTCATTAATCTCCTATGGAAAGCATTTCCTGATATAAGAATTATCTTTGATGATATCATTATCGAAAAAAATAAGGTTGCATGTAGATACAACCTAACTGGCACACACAAAGGTGAATTTATGGATCTTAAGCCAACCGATAAACAATTCACAGTCAATGGTATGACAGTATTTTCTTTTCATGATACAAAATGCATAGAGCGTTGGAATCTGGTAGATATGATTTCATTGAGGGAACAGTTGAGAACCCAATCATAAACATGGCTGTAGTTCAAATCAAATTGGTAGATCAGTCTTTTCTCACAACTTTTTGTCCCTATGAATGGCAATAAAATCTTATCATATTCACATGTTAGTCATATTATTGCAACTTGGCTATAAATTTAAAAATAAGTTCTCAATAATAAAAGCTAAATACAAGATAATAGATTATATCTACATTAGCCTCTTAATTTAGAACCGCTATAGGATTACTAATTATAGTACCATTTCTCAACTTTGTCTATCAAAAAAATTACTATAATTATAACTTATAATCATCTTATCAGACTTGTATATTAAAAATCAACTATTACAACTTTATATTCTAAAAATCTCTAGTCATCTAACGTATTGCATCCAACACTAATCAACTATTTGCTGCTGGAAGACAATTGTGTTTACTTATTTGTATAAACATTATATATATTCCCTCCAGTATTGTTGCTAACATAACTCCATATTTCGGGACTGATACCAAGTTGTTGGAAGAAAGATTTTTGATTGTCTTCTAATACATCATAAACTAGTTGGCCTATTACCATATGATTAGGATTGGCAAGTGCAGTCATTTTTACTGCAATACAAGTAGTGTATCCTAAAACGTCATAAACTGGCTTTTTTATAAGAGGTTGTTCTTTTTTGTTGATGTTGTTCTTATCATTTTTTTCTAAATTAATTATATTAGGGTGAATGTCCCACCCACTCTGTATTATAGCATTTTCACCAATGTCTATTCCTATCCTTACATTTATCCCAGGACAGTTGGATTGATTCAGAATTGGATTTATTACTTCATGAACCACCTGAAGCATGCATCTTGCACAGTTTATTGCCTGAATACATGCTGCTTTGGCTTGAGAGTGATGTCCAGAAATAACAAAAAATGCAAGAACCGCGTCTCCTACATATTTTAGAACAAATCCTCCAAATTCCTTAACTATAAGAGACATTTCTTGATTAAAGGCTTGAATCATCATTGTAAGTCTATCTAAAGGGAGTGTCATAGATAGTTTTGTTGATGCCACAAGATCTACATTCAAAATAACAAGGTTCATTTTTGATGTTGCAAATTTATCTAAAACATTTTGGGTCTCTGTAATAGAAATAATAAACTCTGGTTCTCCTTCTAGTATTTTCCAAACTCTGGTTTGGGATTTTCTCAGTATAGTATTTGCATCCATTCCGGGCGTAGGCGATGATCCTAGTTTATCTATACCCTTAATCAGAATATACCCTTAATCAGAATATAATGTACAACAATTATAAATTATCGATATATGTCATATAGATCCATAGATTGTTGCACCTAAAATCCCTGCTAATGCAGGTCCAATAATAAAACCTAAATTAGAAGATTTTGCGATTTTCCCAAAATTTTATTATCAATTGAACACTGAAACCATGACTATTCAACTCCCGACGGGCCCGTTATGTATTCGGGTGGACATGCTCTTGGACTGTTTGACCATAACTCATTCAAAAAGTGTGATATATCATAATACTGAGTTTTGCCAAGCAGAAGGTAACTCCATGTGATGCGGGTATGGTACTGGGTATAAACTTTTCCAAACATGAAGATGAAGCAGCGGATTATTGCAATTACAAATGACCAACAGGTAACGTATTAAGATGGATGGGTTATTCATTAAGCATTTCGAAGCTGAATACAATCTCCTAGATAAGATTGATGTGACTAAGAAGATCCTAATAATTTCTTTTTTTTATAGTTATTATTATCTATAACCATTAATCAAGATTATTATTCCTATATTTTATATGAGTATTAAGAATAATTTCTATCTGTGTTTTTCCAACAGGATTTCGAAAATTGCTCCAAAGTACATAAGTGTCCCTAAATCATTTCCTTACTTATTTTTTGCAATTTCATCAAGTATCTGATTTGTCTTCAACTCTCCTTCTCTAATTGAATCTTTTATAACTTTTGGTGAAAAGTCTGCGTTCTCATAAATAGAATGAACAGGTTCATCACGTGATATATAATATACATCCTTTATTTCAGCACCTGTGTCCTGTTTATATCTCTTATACTTTCTGCGAATTTTTTCAAGTTGTTCCTTCTCGACCTTTGTCATGTCAACACAATTATCAATCATCTGGTATAGTTCATCTATGTAGCGAAGATATCGTGTTATCACTTTAGACATTGTAATGGTATTCAGAGTTTTGTCACAAAAGATTATGTCTCTTGTTCTATGATAAACTTCAGGCAAGTTCTCTGGTAAGGCGGAGATCTTTTTTGGATAATTTTCTACCAAAAATATGCGCTTATCGTTTACAGGAGATGCATTTATCACCTCTCTTAAAGGTGTATTACTAAGTAAACCGCCATCCCACGCATATACACCTTTTTCTACTTCAACCCATGGAAGATTATATGCTGGATATCCTGAGGTTGCAAGTATATGTTTTGGAGTTATCTGTTGCCTATAACTATCAAATGTCAAAGGTTCAGATGTTAATACATTTACAGCAGTTATTATTAGTCGTGAGTTTGGATTTCCAGTAGGTTTCAATTTCTCATAGTCAATATATTTTTCTAAAGTTGTTGCCAAAGGTGAGTGATCATAAAGATAAGTCCATTTTGCTGGTTCAAAATAGTCTGGGTCTGTTAATGCGTATTCTAATAGCCAACGGGCTTTAAACATCTTAGCATTTCCAAATATTGCCGAGCTCAAAAAGGATCTTAAGGATTTAATTCTATATTCTTCTATCTTTCTTATTGATTCATTTTTCTTTTGTTGTGATGTGGAGGAAGAAGAAGAATAATAATTAGATAACATCTGTTCAAAAAACGGAAATAAAGAGGAAGAAAAATTATTCCAGTCTACAAAACTGTCTGCTAACTCTAACCAGAATTCTTCTAAAAATTGTTCTGGATGTTTCTCATTTTTGCTGCCTGCTATAATAGCAGCATTCACTCCGCCAATTGACGTACCTGCAACTATATCAATTTTCACATTTTTTTGTGAAAGGGCCTTGAATACACCACAGCCAAAAGCCCCCAAAGATCCGCCACCTTGTAATACTAAAACATTCTCTATAGGTTTTTTTCTGGATACAGTATTATTAAAATTCTTATTATTGTTATTCATTCTAATGCATCTTCAAAAGAAAATAGTGAATAAATAAGGTTAATTTGAAAATTTCATCATGTCTTTATTTCTCTTTTATCATATTTTATTTCTCTTTTATTATCATCATTATCATTATTATTATTTTTCTTTTCTTTTATGTCTTTATCGTGACTTTCCTCTATGTATCCTTTTATCATAGAAACATCGCTATGAAAAACTAGTTCCATTGACCAATCACCTATTACCCTTAACTTTTTCTTTAGCGTTGGAAGTTTGGACAAATAAAATGTTCGCCATAAAAACCAAGCTATTAAGCCTTTGAATTTGAATCCAAATATTTTTGCTACTCCAACTCTCTTACCGATTATTGCCATTGTTCCTCTTGTTTTATATCTTATTCTTTTTGGTTTTTTACCTTCAATATTATTAATTATATTTTTTGCAGCTAATTGTCCTTGTCTTATAGCATGTTGAGCAGTTGGAGGATATGGCTTTCCACTAAAGGGATTTATAGTTGATGCACAGTCACCTATAGCATATATATAATTAATAATCTTCCAATTCTAAAGTATCCTTAGTTTTAATAAGTCCTTTTTTGTCATGTTCACAATCTAATCTTTTGATAAGGTCATCTGGAGTTACACCTGCTGTCCAAATTATAGTATACGTAGAGATATTTTCACCATTATCCAATATCAACTTGTTTGGCGTTGCACCTTTGGCCATACTATTCATTTCAAATTCTATTCCTTCTTTCTTTTCAAGTACATTTTTAGCATATCCTCCTAAATCTTCATCTACTTCTGTTAGTATACTTTCGTTTGCATTAACAAGCACAATTTTAACATCATTTGGATTAATATTTTTATAATAATTTTTTATCGCATCTTTTACAAAATGACTCAATTCACCTACAGTTTCTATTCCACTAAAACCTCCACCAACAACCACAAATGTCAAAAGCTGTTTTATTAAATCAGATTACTATTACCAGCAACAGTAGAATACTCCATGCTAGCTTGTTCTAGTATATTTATAATATGATTTCTAAGAACAAATGCATCGTTTATAGTCTTCATAGTAAAGGAATTTTTTTCAATATCCATATTTCCAAAAAAGTTTGTCTCGCTACCCAAAGCTATAACAAGATAATCAAATTTGAATTCCTTTTGTTCATATGACAGGGGTTGATAGTATCGTCCTATTGAATATTTAACAGTAACAATTTTCTTTTCAAAATTAATATCTTGAACATGTCCATGATAGAATTGTTCTTCTTTCTTATTACAAAAGGATCTAACAGAAGTTACTATGTGTCTTGGTTCTATCATTCCGCTAAAAACTTCTGGCAGCATAGGAGTAAACAATAAGAAATTATCTTTGCTTATTATTATGATATTGATATTATCGTCATTCTTGTACTTTTTCTGTAATTTTTTTAATACTTCTATGGCTGCGAATCCGCTCCCTAAAATTATAATATTGAGGGGAGAATTTTTATTCATATTATTCATTTTGACCAATAATCCTCTTTTTTCAATATTCATATTATTCATTTTTTATAATACATCAAAATTTTATTCATTATTCTACGTAATGTTCAGATATTAATTCTTCATACAGCCTTACTGATGACTCACATAATACAAATTTGCAATTATTTTTATCATAATAATATTTGTTTATGGTAATGGTTTTATTTGCAAACATGTTTCTTTATCATCACTGCAAAATTTAAGTTTCTGTTAACTTTGTTAATTTATGCAATTCTGAGATAATGGTTAAATTCTATGTATTAATACCATATACTTTTAATTAATTTCCCAAAGTTAATAAAAAGAATCAATTAAGAGTCTATCCCAAAATTCTCCTCCTTTAAATAATAATGCTATTGGCTAGTTGTACAAGACCAAGATAGTTTTCTACCTTCTTTTCATATCTTGTAAATAATTTCCTCATGAATCTATTGAACCATGAATTTGCTGTTTCTATAACTTGTCTTCTTGGTGTAGAATGTTTTCTATGACCAAAAGTTTTATGTAATTTTTTTTCTTTGTTTATTATTGATTCTCATTCTACAAATCTAACTTTCAGTAACCATAATCAGTTTATCTTACAGGATAAATTAACAGTTGAACACTGAAACTGTGTCTATTCAACTCCCGACGGGCCCGCAGTTTTCTCGGGTTCATCTACATATAATTATAAAATAGTAAAAAGATTTTCAATATAATCCACCATTAACTAATAGTACTATTCAAAACACAAATTAAATAAAAAGCAGCAGTAATCTAGTATAGCAAGTCAACATAATTCATTTTCCATATATCTAAGTTATCTGATACTTTCGTCAACCAGGACTTGATGTAGTCGAAAGAAATGTTTCTAATACTCTATTGACTGTATCAGGATATTGTGTGAATAATGCATGACCAGCATCTTTAATCTGTACAAGCCAGGCTCCTGGGATCTTTTCTGCAATAATTAAAGCATTAGCTGTTGGTACATTATTATCATGGGTTCCAGTTATGATAAGAGTAGGACTAAGTATTTTTGTAATCTCATCACAAATACCATCCCAGTTAGTTTCCATCCAACCTTCTCCTATTCTAAATTGTTGCTTCATAGTATTAGGAGAGATAGCTGAAAACACGTCTTCTGCTGTTGGAATGTTTTCAAGGGAATTGGGATGCAATTTCACCCATGCTGAGCCTAATGAGGAAGAAATAAGCTCTTTTATATCCTCCGCAGTAACTGGAATATTATTTAGAGATTTGTTTACCATATCAGACATAAATTCTACAAGTTGAGGACTTGGAGGTATACCTTCTTTCCCACCACATGATGCACCAACAAGTATGAGTCTGTTAACCTTATCTGGATGAGTAATTGTAAGCTGTTGAGCTACTGTAGCACCAAGAGAATATCCAAGAACATCTGCTTTTTGTATTTTCAGAGCATCAAACAAACCAGCCGTATCATTTGCAAGTTGCTGAATCGAGAATGGTTTGGTACCAGTTGTTGTATTTCCACGATTGTCAAATACAATTACTGTGTGATTTGACGATAGATTTCCTAAAGTAGATGGCTCCCAGGCATTCGTATCATCAGAAGAATCACTAATAAGCAAAATAGGCTCGCCTTTACCTAACATCTTGTATCCAATTTCAATATCACCTACCTGAACTTTTTTTGCTGGAACACTTTGTATGTTTGATGAATCTGTTACATTGAAACTTGTCTTATCTGGCTGACCATAAACAGGATTAGTAGTAGTAGTCATCATAATAGCAGTAGTAGGGATAATCATTATAAACATGAAAATAATGATGAAAACTGAATTTTTATTTCCTTTAATTTTTGGTAGGTAATACATTTTGTTATCTACTGTTGAGTACTAATCACTTGTTATTAATCTTATACGTTATAATTTCTAAGTCAATTATAAATTAATATATCAAAATAGACAGCATTGATAATAACTAATAGTAAATCTGTAATATACAAAATCAAAAATAGATGAACCCGAGAAAAGTACGGGCCCGTCGGGTTGCGAGGCATTTTTGCCTCTATTTTGTAATCTAATTATTTGTTAATAATTCAAAGATAATCTAGAGGTTTAATATTTACCATAAATAGGATAACTACGTTATACTATATCGAAAGTATCAAACAGCACAGGGTTTTTCTGCTGAAGTTTTAGAATTTATTGATAATGTAATTCAATTAAATTTATTGATAATGTAATTCAATTAAAATCGGATAAATTAAAGAATTATAATATGACCAAAATAAAAAATGAATACAGTATTCTAAATCAATTGATCGATAATAAATCTGATATAATTAAAATAGAGGATTTTACCAAACAAATTAGTTTTATATTACTAGAGAAATGTGACTACAAATATTTTGTATATTTCAAAAATCAAAAAATAAGGTATTACTATTTCAATTTATTTCTGCTTTCTAAGTTAAGTATCAT
>CAWIYT010000198.1:0-21942 GCA_963840085.1 uncultured Nitrososphaerales archaeon | reverse complement strand
ATCTTAGATCCATGAATAGTTGGCCTAAGATATGATACTTAACTTAACACTACAGTAGTTGTTGTTGTTATTGTTGTTGGTAGTAGTAGGATATGATATAATAGACCACGAGAGACTCATTAAACAAGTATAATTCATAGTGTGACATCTAATATTCTATTAACGTTATTATAATGAAATACATCAATCAAATCAAGAAGATTGGCAATAGTTTTCTATGTTATTTAAAATATCTTTTGAAGATTTCCATGTATTGCTGGCTTGGTGGTTGGTTTGGTATTAGTTTGAATCCGTTGATATCATCATGAATTATCTGCTGAGCTGGCTCTATACCTGTGCCTTCATGCCATTCATTCCAGGTCTCTACTAACTTCCATGTCACTTGAGCCTGTTTCAACTTACTTACAGCATTCTCAAATTCTGTAGGGTTTGCTGCTGGTAGTCTTACATTCTCATGGTATTTCCAGAAACCTGGTGACACAAATGCTGAGAATGTTTTCTGTTGTTCGAAGTATTTACTTGCTGGTGCATATTGATACCATGAATCCATGTCTGTAGGGTTAGCACCTTGAGACAGTGGATCTACTTTGAACACTACATAGAATAGTACTTGTGCTTTTGCCTCCTTCCATCTCTCAAGATCACCTAGTGGATTATATCCACTATGAGCTGCATTATATACAAATATTACAGGCTTGCCGTTTACATGTAGATAGTATGGACTTGAGGCATAATTCTGCTTGATGTAGTTGAGGTCATTTACTATTTCCGTTAGTGGTGGATCTCCAAAACCTTCATCTTCATAGAGAATTGCCCATCTAAATTTGTCATATCCGTTCCCTGCAATTGTTGGGTGAACATCATTAATTATTTTGTTGAATACCATGTCTTCATATGTATTTTGACCCCACCATGATACAATACCAAATTCTATGCCAGTATCATTCATTAACTGAATCTGTTTTTTGATTACGTTTGTATCATTACTATTGTAAAGGTTATCGCTTATGAGGTTTGTTGAATATTGACTGTTGAATAGATCTGGTAAGTAGTTGCTTGCCCAAGTTATAGGTGGATTGTGACCACCATTTGTCCACTGCCTGTATTTGCCATACCATGGATAGAAGAATGCTCCTACATCTATTCTGACATCATTTCTAATGACTAGTACATTATCTATTGTACAGGTTTGTGGATTACCAATTGCAATGTCTCCTTTACATTCATCAGAGAAATTGGTACATATGAACAAGTTATTTTCCAAAGTTGAACCTGCTTCAAAACCCATATTAGTGCATATAGTAGGTGTGGTAGGATCAAGTCCTTGCTCTGATACACTATATGGTCCTGGTTCTAGCTCAACATTGGTACCTGTCGATGAACCAGCAAAGCTAGTTTGAGATGGATTGTTATCTTGTTGTATTACAATATTGAATTGTGAAGGTTGAATAGGGTTTTGTTGGCAGGTTTGAGTATCTGCTTGACAGTCTACAGTTTTGATAACTGTTAATGTTTCAGTAATATCTATTGGTGGTGGTGTTAGTTGTTGTTGTGGTACTTCATTATGATTCAAATTCCTACAAATTACTGCAAATCTTTGAATCTTTTGAGTCATAACGAGAAATAGAAGGTTTATTATTATCATTGGCATTTATGGTTGCTGTTTCTTCTTCTTCTTTATCTTCATCTTGATTTTGTGCAAATATTTGTCCAACTATATTGTTATTATTTTCATTATCATTATTATTGCCATTTGTTGTTAATCCTTCCCCATTACCATTTAAATTTAGGTTAAAATTATTACACTTTATAATTTCTTTTTCAATATTAGCAGCAATTGATTTGTATTGATGATGATTATTATTATAGTAGTAGTTATTTTTTCTATCTAAATCTAAACTTGTTGGAGATAAATCAGATTCTGACGATATTGATGTTGTTGATAAGTATCTACTATTATCGTCAAAATTAGGATCTTTATAGTAATTGTTTTCTTTCTGTTTCTCTTTCTCATATTCAATTACATATCCTGTAGTTTCAAGTGCTTGAGCATCTTTTAGAAATATGAAATTAGAAGATGAAGATGATGATATAGAAAATATGTTAGTAATTGCACCAAAAGATAAAATTGTTATTAGAAATATTATATTTATTCTTTTATTTAGATTATTGTTGTTATTATTGCTAAAATAATTATTATTGTACAATCATTAAATCTTTATGATGACAAATGTATATTACCAATTCTAATAATTGTTAAGATTATTTTATTGTGGCAATTCTATACTAAAATCAAGTAATACAAGATATAAAGTAACAACCAAACTATTCATTATTAAGTTATATCGATATAGAATAATAATATATATTATAAATCTAAATATAACTTCTAGTAGTATTATTTGTCTAAAATCTATATTAGACTCAGCTGTATGGATTTAAACCCTTTACTTCTGTTCATGAGATTATACTACTTTGACATTTAAATAGGTAATACCTACATAGTTGGAGCAGATTTTATCATTAATTTTGATAATTCATAGAAAATATCCTTCTCCCTGTTATTGAATCTAAATTCTATCTCTTTTAGATATACATGAAAATACTGTTTAGGTACTCCCCTGTAATGATACAACCATGTCTTGGCATAACTCCAGAATCCTTCAATCCCATTAATATGGGTATCTTCTCTTACGTATTCATCTCTTCCACATGTGCAACAACTTGATGTTTTCCAATCATATTCAACATTGCATATGCAGTATGGTCATCAGAATAGTACAACGATCCTTTTTTAGTATATTGTTTTATCAAGGGAATAAGTGTCTCATGTTTCTTATCAGATACTGGAAATGTAATAACAATTCCATTTCTCTTGTAGATACCAAATACCAGATTTTTGTGCTCAATTGCACCCCATCCTCCTCTCTTGCCACCTTTTCTCTATAACCACCAAATAACGCTTCATCAATTTCAATCTCACCACAGATAACTTTAATTCATGTAGTTGTTGTAGCGATTTATCATATATCGTTTGTCTAAATAATCGAAATGTTCTTTCTATTGTTGATAGATCACATGATACATAAAATCTAATTCTATATGCAGGTACTCCTAATGTAAATAGATAAAGCAAGTGTATGATATTGCTAAGTGATGTTCTTGTCTGTCCGAGGGATATGTACCTGTAAATTCACTAAAATTATATCTGCAACGTTTACAGCCATACCTATTTGATTTCAGATAATATAGAAATCTATATCTACATCTAGGACATATTCTTTTTCCATTCCATCTAAGATTACGAAAATATATACTACTTTTCTTATCGCTTGATGCTAGGTCTATTGGATCATATTTACGCACGAAATATGTATAAAATAAGATATCATGTGTTTATTTTTTGCTCCAAATGTACAGGTATTACCATCTTTTTTAATCGTTCAATTTCTAATACCAATTCATCAATTTTATCTGCTAAGGCTGCAATAGCATCTGATTTATTTTGATCATTGCGATTTAATACGTCTATTTCATTTTCTTTTTCAACTAATTTTCCTTCTATAAGTTTAAAGTCATTTTGATTTTGTATTTGTATCTTGTCATATTGTTTTTGTAGTTGATTTTCATTGCTTACCATCAAATAATCTGATGTTTTCAAATATTCTGTTAATAATTCGTCTTCTGTTATTTTATAATATGAATCTGAAATTCCTATTGAATGACCCATCAATATTTCTATGTTAATGCTTTTCATTCCAGAGATTTCACATCTTGTCTTGAACCACTTTCTAAATCCATGGTCTGTCTGAAATTCATATCTATTTCTTTTTAGATTAGATTTTTTTCTAATTCCTTGTGTCCAAAGAGCATCTTCCATCAATCGCTTAATGCCAGAAGATTTGAGTTTTTCTGGATTTTTTATAGTTCCATGATGATAATAGCCTTTTTTTGTATCCCATAATTGTCTCATAACCCAACTATTTTCATATATTTCTTCACCACTTTCCTGTCTGTACTGCATCCATTTTTGGAGTTCAGAATATGCTTCTGGAGTGATAAATGAAAAATATTCTTCATCGTCACCACCATAGACAATAATTTTTGCTGCTACTACTTTGCCCTGACGCTCTATTGGTTGAATGTCCTTCCAGCGTAGATAATCCCATGCTCCTAATCTTATTCCTGAAGATGCCATTGTATACACAATTCCTTTGATTCGTCTATCTGGATATCCACAAAGTTGTTGTATCTCTTCTATGGTAGGTGCTCTATCATCCGCATAACGTCTTATCTTTGGAAGCCCTCTAGTAATTTTCTTCCATGGAATAGCAATATCAGACATTTCACAAAATAATTTTATTGCTTTTATGAAATTTCGTAAAGTTGCTCCTGAAATCTCTTCTTTTTCTACTCTTTCTTTTTGATATTGTAAGAATCTAACTATGCAATTAAACGCCCACGTAGGATCTTTCATTCCCTTATCTGTAAAATAATTACATCTTTCTTCAATTGTAAGATCAGATTGTAAATTAATATAATTAAAGAAAATTCTTAATCTTCAAGATAATAATCTCTTGTCACTTGTGATCTAATTGCATATACAAATAAAGAATATGCATTAGATTCTTCCAAAATTTGTTCTATTATTTTCATTTATTTTTTGATTCACCTTATTTTTTATTTTCGAGTGAATCCAATTTGAGAACTAATATCACAATGGGGCCAGTGGGATGTGAAACAAATTTGACCTAAATTTTGGTCCCTTTATAAATTTTATACAATATTTCAGAATTTAATACTTAATCAATCGTTTTAAAAGAAAATAACAATAACAATAATTAAAATATAGAAAACATCTTCTGCTATTTTAAAAGATCTAGAGATTAAATTTAGATTAAGAAGATATAATATATAAATTTCGTATGTCAACTAATACAGTTAAATATTTTAGTTGTATTTATTGTCGAGCTGAATTTACTATTGTAAAACCAGATGAGATACATATAAAACCAAATAAACATAAGATTAACAGAGACGCACTTGGAATATTTTAATGACTATTTATTATAACATTTAATATTTATCAATATTCAATAAAGCAAATTTTAAAGCAAAATAAAAAAAGAAGATAAATTTTATCTTCTTTGTTATTGATCGTGGGGATATTTGGCCGACTGGAATTTGTTATAAACTAGCCATAATAAGTTATAGAAATTAATATTGGGAAACAATAAAAAAATTTAATCTAAATAGAAAATATAACAACTAACTAATAACTAAAACTAGCTATTCCGTTTTACTCTTTTACAATCTTGAATTGATCCATAACTTCCTTTTTGTTTCGATTTTCAATAAAACTACCTGTTAATGTTCGTTGATCATTTTCTAATGCAATATCTAGTATACCAAATGTACCATCAATTCCTTCAGCCGAATAATCTTCTAATGAAGATAATACCATATCATGAGCTCCACCAGTTCCAACAGTTACAAAAATTGTTCCCTTTGGATTTTTATAGATATTGGGATTGCTATAATTGCTATATTGTTCTAAGAATCCATCACTATCATTCTCATCATCTTTATCATTGTTAAAAGTATCTGTTAAAAAATTAATTATTCTTTTTTTATTATAAACATTTGAAATATTATTATGAACTATTGGTTCATCATTATCTTCATTATTAAAAGTAATTGGATATGTTCTTTCATAGACATGAAGATGTCCCTGTAAAGCTAAATCTACTTTGTATTTGTCAAAAAGAGGATGATAAATTTCTCTAAAATCAGTTTCTTCAAGAGAACCAGAACCATACATATGTCTATGATAAAATACAATGATCCAATCAATAAATGGGTCTTTAGAATATTTTTCGAGATCTTCTGATAGCAAATTCATATTGTTCTGAATCTTTATCATAATCGGTTTCTGTAGATAATGCTAAAAAATGTATATTTTTATAATTAAAAGAATAATATTGTTTTTCTAATCCAAAAAATTCCATATAGTTTCGTAATAGTTTAGATGAATCCAATTCATGATTTCCCATTGCTATCTTAGTTTTATCTGCTATTGGTTCTATCAAATCTAACCAACATTTAGCTTTTCCATTATATGATAGATCACCAAGAGCTAAAACTAGTTCTGGATCTTGATCTATAATATTATCAACTGTATCTTTTGTTTCTCCAGTGCAGTCCCAATCTCCTACCGCTACAATGTTAAAATTAGTATTTATATTGGTATTTGTATTGGTATTTGTATTAGTATCTCTATCTGTAGTATCAAATGATTCAGTAAAATGTTCATCATTTATTTTTTCATTTATGTTGAGATTGTCATAATATTGTGTTACTCCTTTATTATCATTAATTTCACTTTCAGTAGATTGTTTTATCTGATGAATGTTATTATTATTTTGATAGGCAATAGTATCCCCTTCTAAATACTCATTAGGATCAAATACATAATTGAAATCAATATCGCTACTTATATCGTCATCATCATCAGGTTCAATTGCGTAAACATTTACAAAAGATTTAGAGTTAAAATCTAAATTATCGAAATGATAAAAAATAAATAACATTAAACTCATTACAAAGATAAAATTAAAATAATTATAATTATTGTCATTCATAAATATCAAAATAATCACAATATCTTGAAAAAAGAATATAATAATATTATGCCAATTATTTTATTGGAGAAAGTTATATTCTAATTTTATAACTAATTTGTATCAATAAATGATAATTATTTCCTTTTAAAAGTTTCCAACAAATTATTTATTAAGAGGCATGACTTTTAGTTGAAAATTATTCTATAGTTATTTGGAAAAAATCTATATTCTCTTTTTGCAATTTATATATATGCTTTGTTCTATTATTTTCATTTATTTTTTTGATTTACCTTATTTTTTTATTTTCGAGTGAATCCAATTTGAGAACTAATATCACAATTGGGCCAGTGGGATTTGAACCCTTCTATAAAGTGGGACCATATACTTTCAGCATCGTAGATTTATGAATAGTTATGTTATATTAAAACTGGTTATATAAAATATTACAAATAAAAAACTTTATTGAAATAGATCATTATCCATTCACTTTTAGAATATTTTTTTCACTAATCCTATTTTATGTAATGATTTTCTGCCTTCTAACCATTCTTTCTCTATTTTGTTGATCAGCAGATGCTAGAATATCTATCTTTATTGTCATTGCTTTTATTATTTTTATCATTGTTGTTTTCGTTACTCATTGTAAAAAGTGATTCTCAAACTATTTAATAAAACTTAGACAATTATTTTCTAAATAAAGAATAATTAGATAGTTAAGACTATTTAACAATTGAAGATGAATAATAATAATACATATTTAGAAAAAAACCTGTAGAAAATGTTTTAATATTACAGGGTGGGGTTCACTAGGTGCTTTTGCCTGTGGAGTTTTTAAAGCATTAATAAAAAAAATATTAAATTTGATATTGTAGGAGGAACATCAATTGGAGGTATCAATGGTGCTATCATAGCCTGAAGTAAAAATGACAATCCAGTAAAGGATTTAGAAGACTTTTGGATAGAACTAGCTGAAAGTAGTTATAATATTATTCCAGACATTATTACTTTAGATTATGATGATAAAAGCAATGAGATAGGTCTAAAAACAATACCTTCTGCATCATTAAATGCAGCGATATTTGGTGTTCCAAAAATGTTTGTCCCAAGATGGCTTCAAAGTAGTAGCACATCAGAAATACCTTTCTTTGAAGAACAGCAACTTCCTTGGAAGTGGACTTATATGATAATTCTCCTTTAAGAAAGACTTTGTAAAAATATGTAGATTTTAAAAAGCTATCTCCAGCAATGAATTCTTCTAATACTACTAAAACAGTAATGCGTTTGATTGTTACTGCTGTAAATGTACTTACTGCTGAACCATTAATATTTGATAGTTTTAGAAAGCAAATTCAATTCGCTCTTATTGACAAATGTTTTAGCCAAGCTTAAAGCTGGATAACACCTAATTAAGATGTGTTTACTTTAACCACATCTCTTCCTGATGAAAGTTGGTGTACCAGTTTACTGAAAAAGATTAGATGGAATGACTGTAATATATCCACGTTGCCAGTCCAATAACGTAAAGAAGAGGATGGTCTTTACAGATCATATCAAAAGTATTTTTGTAAGCAATGTAAAAGAGGATTCAATGACAAAACAAGTACAGTATTTCATTATTCGCATACATCATTGAAGACATGGTTTTTGGCAATGTATCTATACTTTGTACTCTGGCCTGGATGTTCAATAAGAGAGATATCGCTTGAGTCAGTTGTACCATATCCAAGATGCTACAGATTTATCAGAACAGTTATGGAAAAAATTTCTTCTTCTTACGCTAAACTCGATGGTAAGGTCGAGGAGGGTGATGAATTCTATATCAAGGCAGGATTGAAAGGAAGATCATATCATGATGAGATAATAAGATCAGCAGGAAGAAAACCCCGGAAAAGAGGACTAAAACCCTGGAGAGGTAGAGGTACATTTTACAAGGATCATCCAATGATAATCTGTATTCATCAAAGAAGGAACGGAATAACATATTTCGATGTTCCTTTACGACAGTCACTTCTTGATATTATCTGTAGCAGAGTTGAATATGGTTCCACCATATTTACAGATGAATATAGCGCATATGACCAATTGGAAGAACATGGATTCGTACACAGAAGTATAATCCATTCGCAGAAAGAATATGCACATGGTATTGTACACGTGAATAACTGTGAATGCATAGAAGCAACTTGTATCAGTTATGGATAAGAAAGTTCATGGGTGTAAACAAGTACAATCTACGAACATATTCAAAAACATTCCAGTTTATTCATAATAGTAGATCCAGTACAAGAAAGGAAAGATTCATGGAAATCCTTTGTTAATTAGTAGCTGAAACATTCAGAAATAAGAGCGTCTATAATTAACACAATGAATTATTAATAAAAATTAAAGATTTGGAATTCAATAATTGAATGTAAAAAATTAGGATTGAACCATTTTTCAATAGTTTACAATTCATTATCAATCCGTAGTCAAATAAGATATACTATTATTCACTGTTATTATTGCTAATTCCAAAGAATTTGGATAGCAGGTCTATTACAAAGTCTGGATGCTTCTCAGGTATCCAATGTCCTGAAAGTGGAACTGTGACTCCAGTAACATTTGTAGCTAATGATTGTAACGAGCTTGATGCAAAATTCCCAGGTATATCTCCACCTAAAGCTGGATAAATGTCCCCACCTAATGCTAATACCGACATTATTATCTTGGTTTTGGCTGATTCTTTATTTTGTTCTGCGTCAACTGGAAAAGCTCTAAAATATTCAAATGCTGCATGTGCTGTACCAGGAGTTGAAAAATCATTTGCAAATATATCTATATCCTCTTCTGTAATTGCAGATGGATTATAGGCTAATCCTTTAAAGAACCAAGATACATATTCTCGTTCTTTACCTTCTACTAGAGATTCTGGTAAGTTAGGTGTTTGATGAAACGTAAACCACCATGGTCCATTCTCACCAAACTCTGAAGGTAAAAAACCTGGATATGGAAAATCCATTATCACTAATTTTGTTACATTCTGAGGATGAGCCGCTGCATATGAATAAGCTGTCTGTCCACCAATATCATGTGCTACCAACAAAATTGGTTGATTAAAACCTAATTGAGATATTAATTGATATATATCTTCTGCAGTAGTCTTGCCATCATAGCCTGTAACAGGTTTAGAAGAATCACCGAATCCTCGAAGATCTGGTGCCACAACAGTATAATTTTTGGCCAAAGCTGGCATTATATGTCTCCATTCATACCATGATTGTGGGAATCCATGTAATAGCACAAGAGGATCTCCTTTACCTCCAATTACATAATGCATTTGAATTCCATTGACAGATGCCATATGATGTGAAAAGTAACATTATCGATATCAAAAGATATATCTTCATTAAAAGATGATGGTTGTTGTTGTGCTATTGCAGTATATTTTATGTTCAATGATATTGAGCTAACAACTATGAAAGTTACAAAAATAATCATAAAAAATATTAATGTCCTGCAAAAAGAAAAATGAAATAAAAAATTGTCTTTTTCTTTCATTCTAAAATATACTCATTAGTATGTAATATACATTAGTATGTAATATACATTATAATAGTTTGAATTATCAACTATGGATAGTAACACATATTCATATAGATCATTATACATAGATGAAGGCTATAAAAAGAAAGTGCAAACAAATCAGCAAGAGATCTTTAAAACTAAAAGTATGTATACTATTTCAATAATTATTCCTACTTATAATGAATCAGAAAATATTATAGGGTTATTGGATAAAATTAAACAAAACTTATTTCAAAATGTTTTTACAGAAATTGTAATAGTGGATGATAATTCTCCAGATGGTACTGGTAATATTGTACAAAATTACATTGATAACGACATTAAAATTAAATCTGAAAAAGAAACTGCAAATTTTAAGGAAAAATCGTATTCAATTAAAATTATTAATAGAAAAATCAAAAATGGATTAATTCCTGCTATACTAGAAGGAGTTAAATCATCTAAAGGTGATTATATACTAATTATGGATGCAGATTTTTCTCATCCACCTGAAATTATTCCAAAAATGATAGAGAAATTACTAGATAATTCTACTTCAATAGTTATAGCTTCTCGTTATACAAAGGATGGATCTATCGTTGGATGGCCTTTTAAAAGACGCCTTATAAGTAAAGGTGCCGCTATTATTGCAAAATTTGGTCTCAATATAAATAATGCTACAGACCCAATGTCTGGATTTTTTGCTGTACCACGATCTGTTCTAGAAAATATAAAAATCGATACAAAAGGTTATAAAATATTATTGGAAATACTTGTAAAATCAAAGGATATACCAATAGTTGAGATACCTTATACTTTTCTAGATAGAAAATCTGGTAAAAGCAAAATGGGCTTTAATGTTATTGTTGACTATGTAGGTTCAGTATGGCAGTTATATAGATATGGACGACATAAACAACAAAAGAAATAAATTTGTTGCTATTTTCACAATGTCTACAAAGATGAATAATACTATCAAAAAAAAATTCCAATAAATCTTTGTAATATGTAATGAGGGATTGATATTGATTCAAATAATTAAAAGTAGAGGGTTTATGGATAAAAAAATACTTTATTCATACCCCTAGTTTTAAGTTCTTTTACAAGTCTCTGGAATATAACGGGTTTTCCTAGTCTCCATGTTGATGAGGGACATTATATGAGAAAAGCTATTGTCTACTCTTCAAGGAGAAGGTCTTCAACCACAAGATCGATATTTCTCTCCTTATTTTGGACAAATATTACTGGCTGGTCTTTTAGGTGTAATTGGTTATCCGGATATATTACATCCATCTCCAGATGTCGAATAGAAAATAAGAAAAAGATTAGTGTTTATATGAATAAATTATTTACAATAGAAAAAGTTAATTAAATCAATATACAAATTCTAATCTTTAAGTTATTTCAAATTGAAGACAGTTTCAGATGCATGAGACTGACAATTTCACATTATACATCTATGAAAAATTATTAACTTAATATCTATATTCTATTATTTAATTAATGGTTAGTATAAACAATCACATTCCACTTTATCCTCTATTATTGATTAATTTTATTGGAACCAAGGTTTTTTGAAAGTGTAGACATATTTATATTATTTTCTCCCTACTATTATAAGCATAATATCAAAATTTAAATTTGTAGATTATATGATATCAATGTTATAACTATCACAATAGAATAATAATAGTTTGAATCCATTATAGTAACAAATTCCTACACCATAAAAATTATCAATGTTTTTATTTTTTGTTACCTTTTTTAGGTTATTATTTGGTCTTTGCAGTTGTAGTTACAGCAGTTTTTATTAGTATTGTTGTTGTTATTGGAGATTATTGCTACTGCTTTCCATTCCCTTTTAAAAGTATAGCATTAAGTTGTCCTTCTATCTGTTTTTGTTCATTTGTATTTCCTACTATTCTATCTCCTTCAGATTCGTTAAAGTCCATAATATCAGTCGAATCATAATTGTTACCAACTACAAACAAATCAGCACCAGAGTTTCCATATACTGTATCTTTTACTCCATCTGGGTTTTGGCCACCTATGGCAGTATTGAGCATGTCATCTCCCCCTTGAGCTCCATTCATGATTTCTGCATCTCCAAACATAGTATCTCCTCCTGCTCCTCCAATCAGGTTATCGTTACCTCCAATGGAGGAAGCACTCAATGTTTGTGCGTCACCGTATAAAAAGTCGTTACCACCATCTCCATTAAGTGTGTCATGTCCACCAATTAGTGTAGCAGTTGCATCAACTATCTCCGCATCACCGTATAATTTGTCATTACCATTGCCACCGCTCTGAAAATCATTGCCTCCATATACTATTGATGTTCCTTTAACAAATCGGACATCGCCGTAGAGTTGATCGTCTCCATCATCACCATTCTGTGTATCAAATCCACCTTCTACAGTTGTTGTAGCAGTACCAGAACCCTCATTATAACTACTAACAGAGCCTACATCACCATAAATGACATCATCACCATTTCCTGCAGTCTGTCTATCATCTCCACCTTCTACAGTTGTTGTAGCAGTACCAGAACCATAATTCTTACTATAAGCCTCTACTACATCACCATAAATGACATCATTACCATTTCCTCCGCTCTGCATATCATTTCCTCCCTTTACAGTTGTTGTAACAGTATTAGTAGTACTATCAGAAGAACTACGATAATTATCGTTATAATTATAACTATTAACAGAGCCTACATCACCAACAAGGGTATTAGAACTACCATCTGCTCCAGTCTGTGTATCATCTCCAGCGATTATAGTTGTTGTAACAGTATTAGTAGTACCATCAGAAGAACTACGATCATTATAGTCATAATTAGAACTATCAACAGAGCCTACATCACCAACAAGGGTAGTAGGACTATTATCTCCTATTTCTGCTGCTGTCTGTGTATCATCTCCAGCGATTATAGTTGTTGTAACAGTATTAGTAGGACCATCAGAAGAACTACGATAATTATCGTTATAATTATAACTATCAACAGAGCCTACATCACCAACAAGGGTAGTAGGACTATTATCTCCTATTTCTGCTGCTGTCTGTGTATCATCTCCAGCGATTATAGTTGTTGTAACAGTATTAGTAGTACTATCAGAAGAACTACGATAATTATCGTTATAATTATAACTATCAACATAGCCTACATCACCATAAAGGGTAGTAGGATTATTATCTCCTATTTTTGCTGCTGTCTGTGTATCATCTCCAGCAGTTACAGTTGTTGTAACAGTATTAGTAGTACTATCAGAAGAACTATAATAATTGGAATTACTATTAGAACTACTAACATAGCCTACATCACCATAAAGGGTAGTAGGAAGGGTAGTAATAAGACTATTATCTCCTATTTCTGCTACTGTCTGTGTATCATCTCCAGCAGTTACAGTTGTTGTAACAGTCTTAGTAGTACCATCAGAAGAACTATGATAATTGGAATTACTATTAGAACTACTAACAGATCCTACATCACCATAAAGGTTATTAGAACTACGATCTCCTCCTGTTGCTGTCTGTGTATCATCTCCACCTTCTACAGTTGTTCTAACAGTATTAGTAGTACCATCAGAAGAACCATAATAATTCCAGTTACTATTAGAACTACTAACAGATCCTACATCAGCAGCAATGGTATTATAGTTACTATCTCCTACTTCTGATGTCTGTATATCATCTCCAGCAGTTACAGTTGTTGTGATGTACCAATAGTACCATCAGAAGAACCAAACTCATTGTCATTACTATTAGAACTACTAACAGATTCTACATCACCAGCAAGGTAATTATAACTAAAGTTATCTCCTCCTGTTGCTGTCTGTGTATCATCTCCAGCAGTTACAGTTGTTGTGATGTACGCAATAGTACCATCAGAAGAACTATGATAATTGTAATTACTATTAGAACTACTAACAGATCCTGTATCACCAGCAAGGTAATTAGAACTATAATCTCCTACTACTTCTGCTGTCTGTATATCATCTCCACCTTCTACAGTTGTTGTAGCAGTACTATCCGAAGAAGCAGAATTATAACTACTAACAGATCCTACATCACCAACAAGGAAAGTACCAATACGATCTGCTGCTGTCTGTATATCGTTTCCAGCTGTTACAGTTGTTGTAGCAGTACTATCAGGAGAATAAATATTAGAAGTTTCTATATATTCTACATCACCATAAAGAGAATCGAATTCATTATCTCCTACATCTCCTCCATCCTGTATATCGTTTCCAGCAGTTACAGTTGTTGTAACAGTACTATCCGAAGAAGCATAATTACTACTATAAACAGATCCTGTATCACCATAAAGGTTATCATTACCTGTTCCTCCATATTGTGCGTCATTTCCACCAGTGGTAGAACCACCATAAACAGATTGCTGATCTCCATATAGATAATCATTACCACCATAACCATATTGTCTATCGTTACCACCATATCCTATTATGGTATCAGGATATGGAGTTCCTTGTTGATAGTCATTTCCAGGTGTTCCATCTATTACAGATTGACCGAATGCGTTATTGCTATTATCTATTGTTATACCAATAGATGCTATTATTCCTAAAGTACTTAAGAAAAGTACAAGAAAACTTTTAGAAAATTTAATTACCATAACTGCTGCAATAGCAGCAAACAGAATTCCAAATCTGGTATTAACCATGATGCCATTTTTGGGATTATGCTTTATATAAATAGAGAATATAAATTGTTCTATTAAAATTGTAGCATTAATTGTTATATACATCTTAATAAATCAGAATGTAAAATCAGAGAATCCTTCAACCAATAAATTTAATTATCCATCTCCTGACATATCCTCAGTTAGCTATTCTAGCGACGGTACTAATCTTAATACTACTTTATGGTTAGGTAATACCTGTACATTTAGAGCAAAAAATAAACACATGATATCTTATTTTATACATATTTAGTGCGTAAATATGATCCAATAGACCTAGCATCAAGCGATAAGAAAAGTAGTATATATTTTCGTAATCTTAGATGGAATGGAAAAAGAATATGTCCTAGATGTAGATATAGATTTCTATATTATCTGAAATCAAATAGGTATGGCTGTAAACGTTGCAGATATAATTTTAGTGAATTTACAGGTACATATCTCGGACAGACAAGAACATCACTTAGCAATATCATACACTTGCTTTATCTATTTACATTAGGAGTACCTGCATATAGAATTAGATTTTATGTATCATGTGATCTATCAACAATAGAAAGAACATTTCGATTATTTAGACAAACGATATATGATAAATCGCTACAACAACTACATGAATTAAAGTTATCTGTGGTGAGATTGAAATTGATGAAGCGTTATTTGGTGGTTATAGAGAAAAGGTGGCAAGAGAGGATGGGGTGCAATTGAGCACAAAAACCTGGTATTTGGTATCTACAAGAGAAATGGAATTGTTATTACATTTCCAGTATCTGATAGAAAACATGAGACACTTATTCCCTTGATAAAACAATATACTAAAAAAGGATCGTTGTACTATTCTGATGACCATACTGCATATGCAATGTTGAATATGATTGGAAAACATCAAGTTGTTGCACATGTGGAAGAGATGAATACGTAAGAGAAGATACCCATATTAATGGGATTGAAGGATTCTGGAGTTATGCCAAGACATGGTTGTATCATTACAGGGGAGTACCTAAACAGTATTTTCATGTATATCTAAAAGAGATAGAATTTAGATTCAATAACAGGGAGAAGGATATTTTCTATGAATTATCAAAATTAATGATAAAATCTGCTCCAACTATGTAGGTATTACCTTATTTTAATAATAGTTCAGAAAGTCGGTATCTCAAAATAGGAATAACTGCTATTCCAGCATATACGATAAATAAGAAGCCATTAGTAGAAGTTAATCAATGGCAAAATAAACCGATCCCAGAAAAGACATTTTTAAAATGGAAAGAAATGGGTTTATTTGATAAAGGTTTAGCAATAATTTTAGGATTATCATATAGAGAAAAAAATAAAGTGAACTATATCTTTTCTACTACAATTGAACATTTGATGACAGTGATAGGTAACAGCAGTAGTACCTATACCATGTCTATGTCAATAGCCAGCAATACAACGTAACTTCCTTTTGACTGAATTAGATGATGCCATGTATGAACAGATGAAATACATAGTATTAGTAGAAAAACGCCCATTTTCATTCAAAGATTTCCTTAGATTTGAAGTAAATGGCAAAAAATACAAGATGGAACATGGCACTTTTCGCAATAAAATCTCAAAACTCAATAAAAATGGAGAAGTAGAACTAGCATATTACTCTCATATTGCATTTTATACCTTAAAAGGACATAAATTTGGCAAATCTGCAATTACACATGACCATACAGGGGGTACTACTAATTACAATATCAATAGGAGGAGTAGCAGCACTTCAATCATTAATTACAATCATAGAAGTGGTAATGGCTATCTATATGACTTAATCATGAATTTACCATTTTGATCACAGATCTATACATGATATACGTCTAAATTTCAAGGCAAAAGGAATTTGGTCAATGCTTTACAATCATTATAATAATAATAACCATTCTTCTAATCCTGAACTCTCAATGAACATACATAACAAAGACATTCTTTTTCATACCTGGAAATTAAATAATGATATATTAATCAGGGTAATAGTACACAAGACAGATACAATATCAATAATTATTAAATGCTCACTAAGACCAATTCCTATAAACTTTGATGGAATTTCTAAATTTACAGAAATGTTAACGAGAACTGAAGAGAGAATATCAAATATGATAAAAAATATACAAGAAAAAGATTATGATGATGAAAATAATGACTCTTCAAATTCTGAAAACACTACTGCTACTTCTGCTACAATAAACATACCACGCTATAATACATGGATTGTTACTATGTAGCATTTTGGTGCTGATAGTAGGCTTCAATGTACAGCAGAGAAATTTTCAATAACATTTAAGGATGGACGAAATATTCTTTTACGTGTATACACAAAGCAAAGAGAACGTAAAGATACAAGAATACGTATAGAAAGACAAGAATATCCAAGAAAGTCAATCATTGATGCAATAAAGGAAAAACTAGACAAAAATTCAACATTCTGATAGTGATGATTATGGAAATAATGGTTATTATAATATATTAAATTGATATGATGCAAACCTATCATATTAGAACCATATAATTATGTACGATAATTAGTTTAACGTAATCTTTTTAGGTTAATTTAGTTCATTATAATTCAGATTTTTGACAATAATATCACCAACACCATCACAATTCCCTTCATCCCTACAACAACAAAAACAGAAGCAAAAACATGATGAACAGCAAAATAAAAAAAATAGATTTAGAAGAACAAAACAAAAAATTGAATACGAACTAACAGAAATCTATCGAAAATTATGTGAGGGAGAATCAGATATTCAAATTATAACTACTTTGCGTCTTCAAGAAAGAAATTACTACAAATATAAGAAAAGGTTGGAGATAAGGCTAATAGAATATCAATATAAAAAGACACACGATACCTTTTTCATAGGGGCTCAACTTTTTAAAAATCGTATGTTAACGCTATATAAGGCATTAGAAAATCAAGTTATTTCTACCGATAATAAAACTTCAGGAGTAGAAAAAGCCAAATGTGCTGAAATTGCTGCTAACATTGCTATAGATGTTTTGAAGATGGAATCTGAAGGTATCAAACCAATAAAAGAGTTAGTAGCAAAAAATACTCGAAAAAATATTCTAAACAATGATTGCAGTCATCAATCTAAAGAAAATGATGATAATGATGAACTTATTAATGGATATGATTCACGTAAGAAACTTTAGCATAGTTTTGAAAAGCAAAAATATTCATTATTGTAAAAGACAAATAAATAAAATGATATTGATAATCTTATTAATAATTTAAATTCAATATAAGATTCACGATATTTTATCTAATTCTGCATATATTCTAAATTAAAAAAAAGAACTGCTATTGATGGCTTTTATTCATTAAAATATTTCTTGTTAAGTTCTTCAATTATAGTCATTATCTTTTTTACTTCGGGATTGTTTTCAACTACGGCTCTGAGCCTTTCTTCAATCTCTTCCTTTTTACTATCTACATCTTCTTCAAAAAATCCTTTCACATTCTCAAGTTCCTTTATTATCTTTTGCTGTTCTTCTGCTTGAACTTCACCAATTTTATCAGTTATATTTGCAATAAATTCTTCTAATTTTTTTGGCATAACAGATTTTTGAACATCTATTGCTCTGTTATAGTTTCGTCTAGGAAAAATATCGGCAAGCTCCTTTATTATATAATCCCAGAATTCTTCATTTTCTAATAGGCCAAGAACACCATCAATCTCTATACGATATTTACGTAAATAATTTAGCCAATGTTTAGATACGAGGCTATAATTATTTTTTCTAACCCATTCAGCAAGGGTATCATAATGACCCTTCTGAGGAGTATACTCCTCTTGGACTGATTCAATATCTAGACCAAGTTCCTCAACCATTTTTGGAGTAATACCTATTCTATGGATATTATTACCACCACATAGTTTAGTTGCAATTAGTAACCCAGAAGCATCAAAATCAGTTAAAATTGCTACATTACATCCTGATTTTTCAGCAAGTTCAGATAACTCAATTGCATATTCAGTAAGAAAGCCACGTGTATATACTAACGCAATACCATATTTATCTGCAAAAGGAGCTAATACCTCTACCGCCCCTTCTTTTTCAATTATTATCAAATCTGTTCCAACTTGTGCTAAATCAGAGATTCTCATCAATCCCAACACCAATTGATTCACCTCTAAAGTAGAGTTGAGCCCTTGCTGCTGCTATAATTAAGTTCATGTCTTTTAAATCCTACACCTCTTACTTTTATCCCCAATCTTTCACATACATCCTTGATTGAACTAGTAATATGTTCTCTTGATGCTACCTTAATTCCTTTTTCGATTAGTATTTTTCTCAGAGTATAATATATACCATTTTGGAGCAATCTGACTGTCACTAACAATTTTGGATATTTTTGTAGATTATCTAATCGCTTTTCTAACAAAAGTTCTAATTGATATGTATTATCATTATTTTCTGTATAACTGCTGCTACTACTATTTTTGTTTCTAGATGAGACATTTTTACAAAAGTTGTAAATATCCTGACCCATTGTTGGAACAAATGGTCTTAATTCAATATTTGACTTGCTATGGCTTCTATAATCGATCCTAGGTGATATTAAATTTATAAGGATAAGATTATTGTCTTTTTTGTGGAGTTTCTCATCGTCAATAGAATAACCACAATCTTCCAGAATATTTACTACATCATTTGTCTTCCATGGTTCCCCATTTTTCTTTTCCCATGTAAATATAGGGTCATTTGCGTGGAATAATAAACTAGAATGTAGGGAAGGAGAACAATTTAATGATTCAATTAATGTTAATCGTTTTTGATTAAGAATAGGTGACTTGGCAATGACAATTT
Source organism: uncultured Nitrososphaerales archaeon (assembly GCA_963840085.1). Taxonomy (GTDB): domain Archaea; phylum Thermoproteota; class Nitrososphaeria; order Nitrososphaerales; family Nitrososphaeraceae; genus TH1177. The sequence continues at coordinate 2,223 of CAWIYT010000198.1, read as the reverse complement.
CTACCTTATATGGAAATTGGACACTATTATTATTATCATCACTACTATTAGGGCTTTCATAGTATCTATCAAATCTTTTATAGATAAAACTACCTTCTTCAATTTCATAAACTTGTTTTAGACTTTCTTCTAATGCTTTTTCTCTTGCTTTCTTATTCATATCAAATGGAAGTCCCGAATCTACTAGAGATGAAGATTGATCCTTTATTGGTGGCAAACTGTCTTTTAATTTTTGATAAGTCTCTTCAATTTTTTTGTCATCTTTTTTTAACTCACCATAAGTTAATGTCTTGAAAAAATCATCTTTTTTAAGTCTCCAAGCTTCTCTAAAATTAGTATGAATAAAATTATCATAGACATTTAGATTATCTTTACTTTTTTCGAGACTACGAATTAAATCTTTAAACTCTGGTAAAGAATAGTAATATATGCTTGGTTTGTTTTTCCAGTCACTAAGTTCCTGAGTAGCCACATAATAATAATGATAGGGTTTTCCTACTTTAGTTTTCCTAGGCAATTGAATACTAAAAATTATATGTGTATTAAAAACGATATACTTTTGTAAAAGTTTATAAATTTTAATATAATCAACTGATATCTTAGAAAGGTATACAACAATTTCAGTAAATTGGTTATAGTTGTTTGTTTCTTCTTTATCTTGAAGAATTGGTTTGTTGTTATTGTTATTGTTATTGTTGTTGTATTCTTTCTTTACTTCTACTTTTTCCTTTCTTCGAATTTTATCAACATTATCTATCCATATTTTAATTGATTTATTATTATTATCATTTGAAGAAATATTGATTTCTAATGGATAATCCCAATTTTGATATTTGTTGTTGTTATTACTTTCATAATTATTATTATTATTATAATAGCAATAGCATAGGGAATACATAATATTGCTTTGAAAGCGTCTCCTAATTCTCCCCGGTTTATCTTATGTCTGTATCTTTTGCTACTATAATATTTGTCAAGATTAAAGATGTTATCTATTTGTTCTTTTGAAAATATATTTTTTATACCGGCGTTGGAATTTCTAACTATAATTTTAGTTACTTCTTCCCCTTTAACTTCTTCCGTCGTAATAATTACATCAATAACAGGGGATTTTCCATTAACAAACTCTTTTGAATTTTGCTCAATAATGTCTAATGCATTATCCATTAATTCCTTAATTATAAAAATATCAAAATTTTTACCATCAAGACCAAATCTAGTATTAAGTCCTTGAATGGACAAATAATCATATATTTGATCTTCGCTTGAATAAATTTCCTCCTCCTCAGTAATAGTTATATTATTAAGTTGATGATTATAGTCATCTATTTTCATTTACAACTATATATTATGTATCTATAGAATAGATAGTTATTGGCAAGTGAGAATTTACATATTTTGTCCCTACATGCCGTAAAATAGCTGTAATATCGCACATACCCACTTTTTCTATTATTATTATGTACAAGCTATATATTTCTAACGTACTGGTCAAATTTCTGCTTAATTTCATTTCGATGCCCTTCTGGACTTCATAATAAGAGATCTAATAAGCCGTTTTAGGATCTATATCTCTTTGAGAACCATGAAATTTGCACTTGCAATCTCATTCATATCGATATGAATATGCCATTGAGAATTTTAATCAAAAATGAAATATCCAATTAGAAAAATAGAAAATAGAGTGAAGCAATAAATGATTCAGAAATAGAAAAGTGGAAAAAAATCAAATCACTCAAAAGATTATCTGTTTATTCTAAGGTGGTGTTAAGTTAATGACTTGTATCACCTCCTACAAGATACATCAATAAGCTAAATTTCAGATGAGATCTTATGATACCATTGTGCATAAATACAAATAATTGAATCCAATTGTAAACATGTGATAAGTTACAGTCAAATTTTCTACAAGGGTAACAATCATCGAATTGTTCTGTTCTATCCCTTACATATTCAATGGCTCTTTCAATTATGCTCTTTTCATAAGGTGAATGTAACCGATGTTCCAATCTCAAAGAAGTACAGGCTTCAGGATACCAACTACCACCATCTGAATATACCACATGTCTACCATATTTTTCAACTAACGAATATAGAAAGTGTTCAGTAACAAGCATATTTCTATGTCTTGAGATGTAAACACCAAGTACAACTCTATGTACTGGTTCAACTGCTACCCATAACCATGCTTTTGTATCTCCGATTTGTACCATTGTTTCATCT
>CAWIYT010000197.1:0-14199 GCA_963840085.1 uncultured Nitrososphaerales archaeon | reverse complement strand
GTATATCAGAAATACAGATACCCTTTTACATGGATAGATTTGTTTGGGATTGAACTTTTGTACCCATTCCCAGACAGCAACATGACTTCTCTGTATAAATGGTTCTATTGCTCTTGATACATTACGAAAACTCAACCCCAGAAAATACAAATATAACCCATACATAATTATCTCGCTGGATGTTCTCTCACGTTTAGAAGATAAACTCAATAGAATATGAGAGGACATTCCCAGCTATAGCCCTTTTTTTGCTTAACTTAACACGACCAAAGATACAATAATCAGAATGTCTCTTAAATTGATATGTATAAGAATTTTGAAAATAATAATAAACAATTTAAATCAAAATTAGTTGAACATCTAAATGAAACATTATTTATTGAAAATGAATCAATAGGTAGAATAAAATCAAGAATAGAACAGACACCGATTCTAGAAGTAAAACAAAGACTACTTCAACATTTAGAAGAAACACATAAGCAAAAAAACAGACTAGAGCAGATAATTGTAAAATTATCATCAGAAAAACCTAATAAACATAAAGCAAATTTGTTACCATTAACACCTGATTCTTCAAGTATAATAAGAACGAATCTTAAAAATTCAATAAAATCATTACCAAGTAATGAAGAAGATTTCAATCAAAGATTTAAATCTCTTCCAGAAGAAACTGAACTAACAAGAATTAAGCAAGACTATATAATAGAATATGATGAGGTAGTTACCTATCATAAATTGATACATATTGCAGAAATGACAGATTTACCACAACCCAATGATATTATATCTCTACTAAAAGAAAGTATGCAGGAAGAAGAATCAATGGCAAACTGGTATCAAGTACATGTGTCAGTGATACTTGAAAACCTATGGCCAAAGCTGATAAATTCTCCCATAAAGCGAGCTCAAGAATTTCTTCTCAATTATGCAGGTTCTAAAATGCCACTTATTATAATGTATGCGGATCTGGTTGGATCGACTAATTTGAGTATGACTTTATCCGTAGAAATTCTTATTGCATTAATAAGAGCATTTACTCATGAACTATCAAATGTTGTAGAAAGATATAATGGTTATGTTCTAAAATATGTAGGAGATGCAGTAATTTCTTTTTTTCCTTATGCCATCGACAACAAATATCAGGTATGCAAGAATTCAATTGAATGTGCAAAGTCAATTATAGATGTAATCAATACAGAGATTAATGTAATTTTACATGAAAAATATGGTTATCCAGAACTATTTGTAAAAATAGGTATAGATGAAGGAGAAAATGTTGTAATTCAATATGGATATGAAAGAAACTCACTAATTGATATATTAGGATACAGTATGAATGTTGCAGCAAAGATAACTTCTCTAACCACTGCGAATAGTATATCCATCGGGGAAAATGTGTATCATTTATTGGATCATATGCAACAATCAGAATTTCAAGAGTTGAAAATATCTATCAACAATTGGAAATATATTAATCGTGATACGAAAGAACATTATAGAATTTACAAGATAAAGTAAATTTTTATCTGATTTAATGTCTGTTCTGTTCCAAGCATTTCCCTTTTATACTTATAGCACTCTTTTATTACAGCCATTGCCGTATAGTAGAAATTGGAATTTGAATTTTCTAATGTGTCTATCGCTTATAATTATTTATATCTATTGGTCATTTATAATATATCATGTAAAATTTTATAAATTTATCACAAGTCGATTTAAAAAGAATTTTATTATTTTTTAGGATATCTACATCATGATATGTAAAATAGTATCTATAACATATATCAAATAATAAATTTATAGGTAAAGTTTTTTTCTTCGAATTGAGTTTTTTCTAATTCTATATCTTTTGCTATGTTTTCTTTAATGTTATTATGATCACAATTGAATGCCTTACGTATGGCCTTTGACTCAAGTAAACAATACTCTATTGAATAGACTCTTTCTGGAAAGAGAAAAAAAATTATTATATTATGTCACCAAATCGTGTTATAATTAGAATCAATAAGATAAATAATAATAGCAATATAGAATCTTTTTCAAAAACAAAATATATAAAAACAATAATGAAAAATTATTTATTAACTTTATTTGTTATTATACTATGATAATATGTATGCTACTAAGTTAAGTATCTCGTATTTCATCAATACATATCAGTATTATCAATACTATTTGATAGAAGGAAGTTTAGCTCTATATGTTTAGGTTGACATGTGCCCAAGTCTTACATTCTTAGATTATCTGGTTCTCAGAAAAAGGAACTTCTTATATTTATGAAGAATACCAAGGATAAGGAAGAATACAGAAGAGCATCTGCAGTAAAGCAAAAGATGGAAGGAATATCTTATAGAACTATAGCCAGAAACGTTGGTGTCAATTACCGTAATGTGTATGACTGGATTAACAATTACAGAAAAGATGGTTTGGATGGCATAAGAAACAAGTGAATGAATGCAGGTAGAAAGCCAGTAATATCTACTGACAAAAACAAAGAGATGATAAAAGATATCGTACTGAATGAATCACCCAGGACATTTGGCTATCTCAAAAATACCTGGAGTATCAGACTTTTAGCTACTTATATCTCACATCTGGATACATTTCTATGTATCAATGTATAATGATCTTCGGAATGATAAATTACTGGAAATGAATGTCAGTCCCATGCAAACGTGAGGAGGATAATTCAGGATTTAGGTATTGTATACAAAAACAGCCAAAACTTGAACTAGAAAAAGACATAGATTATGAGGAAAAGAAGAACAAGATAGACAGATACAAGAAGATATCCTATGCACTTTTAAAAAAAGATTCTACTAGGATTTGAAGATGAAACATGGTTACATCTGCAACCATACATAACCAGGACATACATGATGAGAAGAGGAGAACAGCAAAAGATACTCCATAAAGGATTTAACGATAAAGTCAATGTATTCATAACCCTTCTCTATTCACTAAATAGAATCAAATTCACAACAAGCAAAACAAGAAACAGTAATGATTTCATAAACCATCTAAACAGTATCAAGAGATATTGGAGTGGACCCCTATTTTTGGGAACACTTTTCCCATTTTCATATAGGTACTATTTTCTTTCATTACCAATATTTATCACCTTCTTCTTCTCCTCTTCAATATCTTGTTGCATTTTCCATTTTGAAATAAACTCATAGGGTGTTAGATATCCTAATGCAGAATGTATTATTCTGTTCTTGTTGTAATCAGTGAATGCATCTCTTATTGCCAATTCTGCTTTCTGATAGTTCTGAAAATCATTTGACCAAATATACTCCTTCTTTAGTGTCTTGTGAAATGATTCAATGTGTCCGTTCTGTTTTGGCGTATTGTAGTAGATATGTTCCAGTTTTAATCCTAGTACTGATATGGATTTTCTGAATGCTTTACTTGTATATTGTGAACCATTGTCTGTTCTGACAACCAGCAAGTTTTCAGGTACTATATCCTTGTGTGTTACAAGAGCATTTTCTATCGCTATTATTGCATTTTCTTTTACTGCAGACAGGTCAAAACAGTAGCCAACCCATTCTCTTGTAAATATATCAAACACATTGAAGAGGTAGCCCCATCCATCAATACCACAATGTATGTAGGTAAGATTCTGCTTCCCATACCTGATTTGGTCTATCTGCTTTTACATTTGGTATTTTTGAACGTAAGATTTCCTTCTTACTTTTAGATGGTGTAATGTAACCCATCTTTCTGAATATTCTCTGTATCCTCTTTCTGTTGATTGGTCTACCTAATAGTCTTGTAAGCATTGCAGCCATTCTTCTGGTACCATAAGTTGGTCTTTCCATGGAAATTTGTTGAATCTCTTTTTCTATTGTTGTTGATGATAATGATGGTGTTACTGCAGTTGCTGCAGTTACTGCAGTAATATCGTATCTATGATTTTTGTTACCGTAGTACATATTTTTACTACAGCCAGAATATGTCAGTGCCTTTCTAATGCTAATCCTTGTGGTGTTGTTGTTGTTTACTATTGTCCTTACCACTGCTAACCTTTCCTCCTTCCTCCTGTTTCTAACGTTTTTTTAAAAGCACCTATTGCTATTGTCTGTTCACCAATGATCCTCTTTAGACGTTCATTTTCTGTTTCCAGATCCTTGTTAATACTACCTTTAGTGGAACCCGATAATGCCATTCTACCACCTTCTATGAATTTCTGTTTCCAGTTGTAGAACACATTTGGATTGAGATGGTAACTTTCTGCATAGTTCTGCTACTGTAATGTTTGTAGTCAATGATTCCATTACAATCCTTGTCTTGTCTTCTGGTGTCCATCTCCTACTACTAGTATTGTTGTTGTTATTCTCTTTACTACCACCTTGCATCTGTCTGACCTCCTCTATTAACACTGTTAGGAGTAAAAAAGTCTCCATTGCAAGGTGTTCTCATTTTTAATGGTGTCACAACTAAATCAACCCATATTTGACAAATATGGTGTTGATTTAGTAATCCAAGGTCATAATCATATTTATAGTAGGACTCTGCCATTATCTTTTAATAAATTAAATATTTCTCAACCTATTGTAGACCAAAATAACAGTACCAGTAATAACAGCAATATATTCACTAATCCAAATGGAACTATATTTTTGGTTGTTGGAGCAGGAGGAGCCGAACCCTATAGAATAGTAGAAGAGCCTTACTATATTGCTAACCAATATAATGAAGGATTTGGTTTTGTAGATTTAAAAATAAATGACAAAAGATTAGATGGAGTATTTTATGATATTAACTTAAATTGTAAAATGGAAATAACAGAGAAAAAGGAAAAGAGAAGATAAATCTTGAATCATGTATACCGGCAACGACAAACAATAATAATAAATTAAAAGTAATAGACCAATTTGCTATAGAAAAAATTTCCAACAATAAGGGAAAATAAGTAGTAGGAACAATAAATGCCTCTACTAATAATATATTATCATAGTTACAAACTTCTAAAAAAAAACAAATACAAATATACTTTTAGAGATTCTCCTAAGCTACCAATACAACTAAATGAATATAAAAAATAATAAAACAACAACTAAATTATTAAGCTAGTAGTCAGAATATACAATTTTTAGCTATAGAAGTTAAAGAAAAATAAAATACTTTAATCAAAGAAATCTAAAATTTGTATATCATTTAGTTTCTTAGTATATCATGGTTTTAATAAAGTGAATTCTATAATTCTTGAATTCTTTGTGTCTGTTATGTATATATTTTTATTGTTAGGATTTATTGCTATATCTTCAGGTTTGTTCATTTCGCCTTCATCTGAACCTTTTGATCCCCACATTGTTATAAAGTTACCATCACTGTCAAATTTTTGAATTATAGATTCGCCTCTGTCAAGAACATATATTTTTTCAGAACTATCTATTCCAATACCTGGTATACTATAGGAGAATTTACTTTCGCCTATTCCTTTAGATCCCCACATTGTTATAAAGTTACCATCACTGTCAAATTTTTGAATTCTAGAATTTCCCATGTCTGTTACATATACATTATTTTTTGAATCCACAACAATTCCATGTGGTTTTATAAATTCTCCTCCATTTTGCTTACCCTTTGATCCCCATTTTTTTATAAAATCGCCGTTATCATTAAATTTTAAGATTTCAGAGTTTCTTCTATCACTGAGGTATATATTTTTCAAGTAATCTACGTAAAGTTGATGTGGACTTCGTTTTTCTCCATCTCCTCCAGTTTTTTCATACCCAAATTTTGAGACAAAGGTACCATTAGGAAGAAATTTTTGTACACGATGATTATCAAGTTCTACTGTATAAACATATTGTCCAGAAGGATCAACTGCTATGTCATGTAATTGACTAAATTGACCATCTCCTTTACCAAATGATCCCCATTTTGAAATAAAAGATCCTTCAGAATTAAATTTTTGAACCCTATTATTTCCAGTATCTGTCACATAAATATTTCCATGTATATCAATAGCAAGACTATGAGGGAGCATAAATTGTCCATCACTAGTTCCTGCAGATCCCCATGTTTTAGAGAACGCATATTCTTCTCCATAAACATTATCAATATCAACTTTTTCTATATATACAAAAATTATAATAAATGATAAAATAACAAAAGAATAACTAATTTCCAAAAATATCTTTAGACTCACGATATATAATAAGTTAAATGATATTTAAATTTAAAAAAGGTATTCCTTCTCTAAAAGAGTATTGTGATAATGCTTTCAACTTAAACATTCACTCTGCTATTTGTGTATTGGCATAATCAGAAGAAACAAATCAAAATATGCATCATTTGACTAATAGACAAATCAAATTAATGAATTGGATAATCTTTTAGCTATATTCGATTAATATCGCTGAAAGGGCAAATATTATCGTTTTTAGATATAAAGATAAAAGATTCATCAAATGACCCAGAAAAAAGATGGATTACTAGTTGGAATCATTATTTAACAAGAATAAAATTATTTCATAGATGGTTATACAACAAGGATAAAGAAATAGATAAAGATTATTGGGAAACACCAGATTTTCTTAGAATCAAAATAAAAAACAAAGAAATCTCTCATATATAGAAAGTGAGATTTGGGATAAGGAGGAATTGTTATCCATACTAAAATAAAATATGAGTCATACAGGAAAAAGGTATGATAGTAAAGTAAAATTTTAATAATTAAATAAAATTATTTTTTTATAAATACTGTGTCTTATTCTCTGGATATTGTTTACCAAGTATCTATTGCGATAAAAATGAGATATACAGATAAAAAAATTAAACAATTAACTTTGTTCACTAATTTTTAAATAAGTTGACAAAAAACAATTATTACTCTTCTAAAAAGGAAAACGCCGAGATTAATGGGCAATCATAACCTTTTTCCTGTATCTATATGTCCACTTGTAGAGAGGGAAATGGATTCTCTCTTTTACTAAAAAATTTTCTTTAATTATTAAATATTTTATTAACATTTATTTATACAGAGGAGAGTGTAAATCAAATACTGGAGATATTAAGATAATGAAGTAAAATTGTTATCTTGACATCTATTCGATAACAATCATCCCTTTTTCAATTAAATTACCTTGTATTAACTGCACCAATATGTCCATAGATCTATTTAGTGTTGGTGTATGCTTCAGATGTCACTGCCATATTAACAAACTCAAAGTAATAATATTTTTGAATTGAAAAGCATTTAACAAACAAGTCTGAAAAATATATAGAAGAAAATTTAAAAATGAAAGCATAAAAAATTTCTATATATATAAAATACTTTCCAAATGTTTATATTTTCTTTTATCGTTATTGAGATTTACTATCTAAATGGATTCTATTGAAAGCCATCATAGGAACAGTAAGAAAAGAAGATTTTGAAATGTTCGACAAAGATAAAAACAAAAAAGCAAAAAAGGTAGTAGCAGCATCTCATAAAAAAGAAGACCCTATTCATATTTCTGATTTAGATGATGGAGAATTTGCATTTATGGAATGGTTAAATTCAGAAAATAAAATATCTTCTAAAAATCATATTATACTTAAAAGATATGAAAAAGATAAAGAATGTATTATAAATGATAATACCTTACATTATTATATAAAAGTAAAAATTAATGATGGTGCTCCATTCTGTACCTATTGTCAAGATGATAGTTGTGCACATGTAGGATTTACAATATGTATAATGCAATTATTTGAAAGAAAAGGAATTTTGATAGGCGAAGAAGATGAAAGCATACTAGATTTACTAAAAGACTAAGATAATTCATTACTAACAATTTAATTTATTATTTTTTATTATTTTTCTTCTTCTTCTTCTTTTACTTCTTTATTGTTTGAAAATATCTTATCTGGTACTTTCCAACCCAGTTTAATCATATATGGAGAGATAAATGTAGTAATTATAGTCATTGCTCCTATCATTGGAAGAAGAAATGCACTTGTAAGACCTGTATCAACTCCACCTTTTGCAACAACAAGTGCTAATTCTCCACCTGAAGAAGATAGTCCAAATGATGCTTTCATTGAAGTTACTGAATTAAATCCTTGAGATTTCGCTGAGAGAAATACTGTAAGAAATTTAGCAGCGATTGAAACTATTACCAAGATAACAGCAGGAATAATAAATACCACTAGCAATGACATGTCCATCAGTGCACCGACAGATACAAAAAATAATGCTCCAAACATATCTCTAATTGGAGTTGCTAAAATTCTCGTAACTGCATGAACTTTTGATTCTGCTATCAGTACTCCTGCAAAAAAAGCACCTGTTGCTACAGATATTCCTATTTGATAAGAGAGGAAAGATAATCCAAATGCAAGTCCCAAAACTACTAGCAATAGTACTTCATGTTGATGGAATTTGCCAATAAAATTAATTAGTTTTGGTATTGTTTTCGATCCTAATAATAAGACACCAAAAATAAATGCCAAGGTTATGCTAATAGATATTAAAATATCAATAATAGAGAGGTCACCAGATGTACTAACAGATTGTAATACTGCTAGCATAGATATAATTATAATATCTTCCATTATTGCTACTCCTAAAATTATATAGGATGCTTCTTCTTTGATTATCTCAAGTTCTTCTAATACTTTCATAATAATAACAGTACTTGTAACGGAAATTGCAAGGGCAACAAATGCAGAATCAAAAAGTGAGAAATGTAGAATAAAGAAACTTACAGAAAAACCAATGGAAAATGTTCCCAATGCTTCTGATACTGCTATTGTTAATGCTTTCTTTCCTATTCTTCGAAGTTTTTCTATAGGAAATTCCATACCAACAACAAACAACAAAAGAATAATACCCATTTCTGCAAACAAATTCAAGACATCCTGATTTAATATCAGACTAAATGGTGGAGTATGTGGGCCTATGATTATTCCTGCAATTATATAACCAATAACTAATGGTTGTTTTAATTTATATGAGATAAATGCCATTGCAGATGCAATAATCATTATAACTGAAAAATCTTGGATAATCTGTCCTATTGCAATCTCTGTTACCATTATTAATTATTTAAAGAATAAAGAGTATAATAACCAAAGGAAATCGAAGATTAGTTAAATAAAATAAAATATTATGTAATAAATGCCATTCAAATAATAGCAACCAAGTCTAGAATAATGACTCTCTATTTTAGATAACATAACTCATGAAATTATATAATCATTAATTCTTTGTATACATAATAGTTGAATTATAGGAATTTTAACAACAAGAAAGTTATTACTGAACATAAAATTATAGCAGTAATAATCCATCATAAAATATTAGAGAATCGTCCATTAACTCTATTACCAAGTATATTCTTATTATTAGCAATTCTTATTATTATAATAAATATTGAGACTAAAATAATTCCATAATAGTTGTAGCATATAATTACATCTGGATTGGAATTATAGAGCTCCACCTTTTGAAGAGATTCAAAAAATTCTAGATATTATATGATAGTTTCTTCTTATCATTCTTTCGTTTTTTTGTCCAACCTAATCTCTTATTATTTAACATTTCAAAGTTCTCATAAATACGAGGCCTCTTTTTTCTCATTCCTTCTATTGCTGATGCTGCCTTATTCCAAAAGGGAGTAGGATTGAACATATCAAAATAAATATCAGGATCTATCATTCTATGTTTTACAATAACACCTGATAATTCAAAAAATCCACAAACAGCAATAAAATAAGATCTTTGGATGGAAGAACCTCCATACTTTTGTATGTATTCTTCATAACTATCAACATCTAGTTCTTCTAAAAACCAAAGTATTGCATCTCTATGGCCATCATAAATTTTGTATAATTTTATTAGTAAATCAGTATTTACGGTATTATCTTTTATAACCATAATATATAATAATATATTTAAGAAGTAAATAAACAATTCATTAACTGATCCAAGAAACACAACTGTCTTTTCACCATGAATTAGCAAGTCTGTATAAAGTTGTTTGAAAGATTTTTACTTATTTACAAGTATGATCTACTATTACAAAATCTATGCTTATTATCTATAATTGAGAATAAAAGATATTCTAAATAAACAATGACTGATAAAACTTATTAAATTCTCTTACATTTAAGGGCTCTTAATTTAAGATAACTCCACCTCTTTCATTCAATTCGTTAATAAAATAATTCTCAAATATTGTATCATTATACATAGTTACAAAGAATTGTATCCAATTATGTACGTGAAATAAATTACATTCATTTTGCATACATGGATAGTAACCATCAAAATTTTCTATTCTAAGTTAAGTATCTCATATATCATCAACATGCATTAGTATTTTTAACATACTCTGATAGAAAGAACTTTAGCTCTGAATGTTTAGATTGATATGTGCCCAAATCTTATATTCTGAAATTATCTGATACTCAGAAAAAGGAACTGAATAGATTCATGAAGAGTGACCCGTGACAAAGAGGAATACAGAAGAGCGTCTGCTATAAAGCAAAAGATGGAAGGAATACCTTACAGAACTATAGCCAAAAACCTTAGTGTCAATTACCGTAATGTGTATGACTGGATTAACAATTACAGAAAATATGGTTTAGATGGAATAAGAAACAAGAGAATGAATGCAGGTAGAAAACCAGTAATATCTACTGACAAAAACAAAGAGATGATAAAAGACATCATATTGAACAAGTCTCCTAAAACATTTGGCTATCTCAAAAATACATGGAATATCAGGCTGTTGGCTACTTATCTCTCAACATTACTGGAAATGAATGTCAGTCCCATGCAAACATGATGGAGAATAATTCATGATATGGGTATAGTATACAAACAGCCAAAACTTGAACTGGAAAAAGGCATAGATTATGAGGAAAAGAAGAACAAGATAGAAGGGTACAAGAAGATATCGGCAGCTCTTTTAAAAAAAGATTCTACTAGGATTTGAAGATGAAACGTGGTTACATCTACAACCATACATAACAAGAACATATATGAGAAGAGGAGAACAGCAAAAGATACTTCATAAAGGATCTAACGATAAAGTCAATGTATTCATCACACTTCTTTATCCTATGAATGGAATAAAATTTACAACAAGCAAAACAAGAAACAGTAATGATTTCATAAACCATCTAAACAGCATCAAAAGATATGTACTCAAGAGAAGTATCAAGAGATTTATTCTTGTAATAGACAATGCATCTTTTCATGTTAGTAAAAAGACTAAACAGTTTATAGAAAAACAATCAGACGACTGGCTAACTGTACTATTTCTACCAACACGGGCACCATTTCTGAATCCAGTAGAAACAAAAGTAAACAGGAATCTCAAGAAAGATATATGTGCAAACTATAACTACGAAACAGAAGATAATCTATTATGTAATGTAAGAAGATATCTTAGATGTTTTGGTTGTTGGCCTAAAATATGATACTTAACTTATCCTTAAAGTACTGGTTGACTCGCTCCATCAAACTTTTCTGAAATGGTGAGTGTAGATAGTGTTTCAATCTCAAGACATTGCATGCTTCATCATACCATGTACCTCCATCAGTATATACAGTATGTTTTCCATAATTCTCAACAAGAGATCTAATGAATTTTTCAGCAACAAACATGTTTCTCTCTTCTGAGATGTAGATTCCAAGCACAGAACTGTGTATTGGTTCAATACATATCCATAGCCAGAAATGCTGATTACCTATTTGAATAACTGTTTCGTCTATGATAAAGGCAGATACTCTTTTTCTTTTGTTGTAGATTTGGCATGAACCAAATCTTTGAATCCAATTCCATACAGATACGTAACTTCTTTGTTTATCTTTAAAGAGTATTATTGCTTTAGACGTATTTCTTAAACTCAACCCAAGAAAGTATAGATAAAGAGATACATTATGATAAAAGTGGATGTTCTGTTTCTTTCAAATCTAATTTTCATATAATAAATAGAATGTTCTTAGCTATAGCTTTTGCTGCTTAAATTAACAGAGCCTCTTATTATATAGAGAATTAAATAATATGTTCTAAATCAATTATTTTTTCTGACAATAGATCAAAACCTTGTTGCCAAAATTCTTTATTAGATATATCAAAGCCAATTTCAGTTAATAGAGATTCAGGTTTTTTTGATCCGCCTGCAGAAAGTAAATTTAAATATTTTGGGATAAAAGATTTTTCTTCTTTCTTATACATATTAAATAAAGATAAAACTAGAAGATTACCAAAAGTGTATGCATAACAATAAAAAGGAGTATGATAAAAATGAGGTATGTAAAGCCATTCCCACATAAAATCATCAGAAACAATTAGTGAATTTCCAAATTGATTATGAAGGTTATTTTTATACAAAGATGAAACATTATCAATATTAGCATTATTTTCAATTACCTGATTATGTGCATCAATTTCAAATAATGTGAAATAGGATTGTCTCATAATGGTTGCATACATATCATCAATTTGTTCTGCTAACAGAATAGACTTTTCTTGTTCTGTCATTTCTTCAGCTAATTTTTCATTCAATAACATCTCTGCAAAGACAGAAGCTGTTTCAGCTAAAGGTAATGGAGGATGTGAAACAGTAATTGGGAGATTTGAAGAACAAATACTATGTATAGCATGTCCGAATTCATGAGCCATTGTGGAGATATCACGATACATACCATCATAATTCAATAAAACATATGGAGTGATTGTAGGAGTAATAGTAGAACAGAATGCCCCACCCATCTTTCCTTTTCTAATTTGAGAATCAACATGATTTTTATTAAAAACTATTTCTGCATATTCTCGAAATTTAGGATCAAATGATTCAAAAACATTTAAAACTATTCTTACTGCTTGATCATAGCTATATCTCTTTGGTTTTATTCCCTTTTTAACTAGAGGGGCGTATAAATGATAACGTTCTAATTTTTTTACTTTTAACATTTTTGCTTTTAAAGAAAAATATTTTTGAAAAATAATAGAATTTTTCCTACATGTTTCCAATAATGCAGATACTACACTATCACTTATATCATTATAAACATTTCTTACCGAAATTGGTGATTCAAAGCCACGAATTTTGATATTTTCATCATGCCATTGTACTATTAAATTTAAATATATCTCACCTAAAACCCCACTATTATTTTTATAAACACTGAACAATGACTTGTATGCAGCTTTCCTTTCCTCAGGTTTGTTACTTCTAACTAGTGACATTAACTTTTCCTTATTTACAAATTTTTTTCTTATAATCTTATTATGCTTCTTTATTTCAATAACAAATTCAAAACTATTAGTCATTCTATCATATATTTTTACTAATGCAGTTGGACCAGTTACTTCAAATATATTAATAATTTTTTCTTCCTTTTCAGATAGAGTATATTTACCTAAAGTTCTTTTATGTGTTAGATATTGTTTATAAACCGGATCAACTGTTTGAATTAGCCTATTTGCATCTTTTTCTTTTAGAATATTTTTGAACCATATATCGAAAAAGATCAATTTATTGGAAATTTTAGTACCTAATAATTCCATTTCTGTAACCATTGCAGAATATTCATTTGAAGAAGTATTGGATGAATATTGCAAATGTGCAAAACCTATTACCATATTTAATTTTTCAGAAATCTTTTCTAATTGCAATAACATATCAGTAAATTTTTGTGAAGAAATATCATCATTAAGCAATTTACGATTATTTTCAAATTTTTCAACATCATCATTTAAGATTTTTAAATAATTTTGTAGATCATTCTTTTTCTCATTGACCAATTCTGATAAATCCCACTGACCTAATTGAGGTTGTTGTAATAGTTTCATAGAATATATATATCAAAACTTACAGTCTTGTATTAATAGTTATCAATAAAGTAAAATTAAATTGAACTAATAATTGGCTGTGTTAACTTAAGATAAATTCACCTCCTTTTTAGCTGGATAATAAAAAATTATTCTTAGATGTCGTATCATTATACATAGAGAAACAAAGAATTGTATCCAATTATGTACATGAAATAGATTACATTCATTCTCTTCTTTTTGTATACAGGGATAGTAGTCGTCAAAACTCTCCATTCTATCCTTGAAATACTGTTGGTTGACACTTTCTACCAAACTTTTTTCAAATGGTGAATGTAAATAATGTTTCAATCCAATTACACTGCATGCCTCGTGGTACCATGTACCTCCATCAGAATATACACAGTATGTTTTC
>CAWIYT010000196.1:0-5249 GCA_963840085.1 uncultured Nitrososphaerales archaeon | reverse complement strand
AGTTGTAGTTCAGGATTTAGAAGATACTAAAAAGATATGGCACAAAGCCGAAGATAATGTAAGTGATACAAGAAATGGAAATCCTTCTCTTCTCTAACACTTTATGATCGAGGACTTGCAACCTTAATAGGTAATACAAACAGGGATGCTAGTGGAAATGTCATCAATTCTATGATGGTGGCACGTCTAAATAAAATGAGATATCATGATAAACGATCTCCAAATAAATAAATCTGCTCGAAATTTAATTAGAGCATTTAGACAATTAGATTCATTAAAAGATAAACTCGGCTTATCAAATGCTGTGATAGAAAAAACAGCTTATATTTATAGAAAAGTTCAGGAAGCTGGATTAGTTCGGGGAAGAAAAGTAAATACAGTTTTAGCTGCCTCTCTATATGTTGCATGTAGAGAATTTGAATACCAAGGACATTAAGAGAAATATCTTCAGCAAACAACGAGAAATATCGTGAAACTTCTAGAGTTTATCGAGACGTTGTTTTGCATCTTGGAAAACAAGGACCACATAGACTTATTTCGATATATAGAAAAAGTAGGAAAAAAGGCAAAACTTGAAGAAAAAAATATACGCCAAGCATTACGTTTGATGAAAAAAGTTCAAAATGCAGGATTGAGTGCAGGAAAAGACCCAATGGGAATAGTTGGATTCGTTATTTATCTATCACTTCCCAAAAGTGATGAGAATACCAAAAAAAGGATTATTACACAAGCAGTAATTGCAGATGCAGCAGGAATTTCTGAGTCTGTACAATTAGAAATGTAAACAAAGAAATTGAAAAGAAGCTTTCACTAGGATAAATTATTACCAAATTTTTTTATCATATTTATTTAATATAATTAGAGATAAATAATTATTTTACTTAACAACAACAACAATAAGCATAATACATTTCAAACAGAGGATAAAAATTTCAGATTAATAATATATAATAAATACTGCTAATCATTATATCATTTGTTAATGGTGTAACAAGCACCATTTAAAAAATTATATAGTATATTTATTTACAATAACTTTTATTATTATTTCTGCTTTTGATTTGAATATTTTTCATAATGAACTAGGTTTGGAAAAGTTATAAGGAATTGTGCTAGAGAAGAGGAATATATTTTTAGAGAAGAGGAATATAGTGTAGCTTTCTAATTATGCAAAAGTATTTAAAGATAACATGTATTCACCAGTAAAATGAAATGACATATGACATATTTTGATGTTCCTATACTACAGTCCATTCTTGATATTGTCTGTACCAGAATGGAAAATGGTTCAACAATATTTACAGATGAATATAGAGCATGTAAACCTACCTGAAGAACATAGTTTCATACACAAAAGTATAACTCATTCACAAAAGAAAGAATATGTAAATGGTACAGTCCATGTGAATTATTATGAGCGCAAAAGTAATCGGTATCAGATATGAATAAGAGAATTGATGGGTGTAAACAAGTACAATTTACAGGTATATTCCAAAATATTTCAGTTTATTCATAATAATAGAACAAAGACAAGAGAACAACGATTCATGGAAATTCTTTGCTGTAGGTAGCTGAAACATTCAGAAATTTGAGTGAATATATTTAATTTTTTGATTCAAGATAGTTTATGACATCCAAAGCAGCTTTACAGCCGGAGCCAGCAGCAGTAATAGCTTATCTATATCTGTAGTCATATACATCTCCTGCAACGAAAACTCCATCAATGTTAGTTTTACTTTCATGATACTTTTTTACATAACCCCTTTCATCAAGTTCTATTTGTCCTTTAAACAAATCTGTATTGGGTTTATGTCCAATTGCTACAAATACTCCATCAGTTCTGATATCGGATGTTTGTTCCGTAATTACATTTTTAACTCGTACACTTTCTACCTTATTATCACCAATTATATCCTTGACTATGGTATTCCAAAGAAAAGATATTTTCTCATTTCTAAATGCTTTCTGTTGCATTATTGCTGATGCATTTAATTTATTTCGTCTATGAATGTTCATAACACTCTTTGTAAATTTTACCAAGAACAATGCTTCTTCAATAGCAGTATCTCCACCACCAACTACTATAACATCTTTTCCTTTAAAGAAGAAACCATCACATGTAGCACATGACGAAACTCCTCTTCCTCTTAATCTTTGCTCGGATTCTAATCCCAGCCATACAGCCGAAGCTCCTGTAGCAATAATTACAGAATCTGCAAAATATTCTTCAATATTATTATCAGTAATACTATAGGAACATTTTATGCGAAATGGTTTTGATGAAAAATCAACAGATGAAATTGCATCATCTACAAACCGAGTCCCAAATCGCTCAGCCTGTTTTCTCATTTTTTCCATTAAAGTAGGACCTAATATAGGTTCATCAAAACCTGGAAAATTCTCAACTTCTGTGGTATACATTAATTGACCCCCTGGTTCATTCCCTGATATAACTAAAGGTTCTATTCCTCCCCTTGCAGCATATATAGAAGCAGTTAATCCTGCCGGTCCAGAACCAGTTATTATAAGTTTATTATGTATATTCATTATTATTATTATCAGCCCTCCACGTGCTTTTTGATTTTAATTGTTAAATATTTAAAATATTTGTGATGAGATTTTAATAATAATATTTTACATTTTTATTTGTAATTTTTAGGTAAAAGTTAAAGTAAGTTTTATTTATAAATTTTTCATCGACAAGTCCAAATCTTGGAAATTCGTCAGGTAAACAAAAAAATAATAATAAAATGCCAATAAAATAAGAGAAGGTTAAAGCTCAACAGATATGAAAATTGAAGAAGAAATCCATATAATAAATTGCCAATCCTTTTTCAGATAAAATAAAAGAAAAAAAAATTTAGTTTGATATAAATGAAAAAATACTTTGTTTTTTAGTTTAGTTATGGAAATAGATGTAAATGTATACCCTCTAGATTGTAAAGTGACCCGCTACCTTGTAATTTAAGATTTGCTTTACTGTTATCGTTCCATCCTGCTTTTACAGATGCAGAACCAGCTAAATCTCCTCCACCTCCTACTAATGTAAGATTTTGTTTAACCGGATTAGATGAATTACTTTTAATTTTAACTAATAATTCTTTATCATTTACTATATCAACTCCTGAAATTTGTATTCCCTTAACTGAACTCATCAGATGATAAGTGGATTTCGAATAATGCGGAGGCATCATCTTCATCATTTGGCCCATGTCCATTCCTTTCATTTGTTGACCTTGGCCCATGTCCATTCCTTTCATTTGTTGACCAGTTTGCATCGCTGTGAAATTATTCTTAGTCATATCTTTCCCAGTCATTTGCATCTGAGAAAATACTTCATTACTAGTTCCATTAGGTGTTGAAGATAATACCGATCCCAAAAGAAGTATTCCTGAGAGAGTCAATAGTAGATATTTGAAACTCAATTTCTGTTTCATAACTTAAAAGATATTCAAATGTTTATATCTTTATTTATAATTAATTTCAGCAATTATTATAACCATTCTAATTTGGCCGTATCCTTATCTACAGCTTATTTCTATTACTAAATCTTCTATTGATTAGCAAATAGTTCTAATTGCAAAAAACAAATATGAATCTATAATCATTATAAAAAAAATTGAAAAAAGCGGACAATTGCATTCATCTAAATAACATCTACTTCATGAAT
Source organism: uncultured Nitrososphaerales archaeon (assembly GCA_963840085.1). Taxonomy (GTDB): domain Archaea; phylum Thermoproteota; class Nitrososphaeria; order Nitrososphaerales; family Nitrososphaeraceae; genus TH1177. The sequence continues at coordinate 1,579 of CAWIYT010000196.1, read as the reverse complement.
AATTATTATAATTATGGAAAAAAAGATGGATTAATTATTTTTTATTAATTTGCTTTAGTAATCTAGCGTCTGATTAAAGCTTCCAATATGAGTTTCAGGAGTTGCTGATTTATTGACCATATCAGGGTGTTGGACTATAGGAACCTGTGGTGGGAATGCAGGTAATTCATCATTGGGATCCCAAGCTAGAATCACTTTACCATATGAATTCTCTATCATTTTTAATACTTTTTTCTCATCTTCTGCTGATAGCATAGATGTTGTATTTTAGTTTGGAAACGTATTGGCAAGTGTGATAATCCAAGGAAAAGAGAACTTTTGAGTGGAGTAACTTTAGTATATAGATTCTTGTCTATCACCATAATCAAAATCAAATTGAAGATTATCAAATCTTTCAAGAAGTGTTCTTAATGCTATTTGTCCTTCAAGTCTAGCTAAAGGAGCCCCTAAACAAAAATGAATTCCAGTTCCAAAAGCCATATGGCGTAAGTTTTTACGAGTAATATCAAATCTTTCAGGATCTGTAAATACTGATTCATCATGGTTGGCAGAACCCAAAAATAATATTATCTTTTGACCTTTCTTGATCTTTATTTCTTGTTTCTCTATTTCTTTTCTTCCTCCACCTTCCTTCTTTTTCTTCAGATAAAGTTACATCATCATTTGCAATACGAATTACTAATTGGTACCGGTGATTGATATCTTAAAGTCTCTTCTATTGCAGGTTTGATTAATGAATTTTTATTTTCTTGCAATCTTTTTAATTCTTGAGGATTCTCAAGTAACGAGAAAATCGAATTTCCTATTAGGTTAACTGTTGTAATATGTCCAGCATTTAAAAGAAGATGGGAAAAAGTAAGTATTTCTCTTTCAGATAAAGAATGTCCATCTACTTTAGCTCTAATGATACGACCGATAAAAGTATCTTTATCATCATTATCTTTTGGTGAAGAAGAACTTTTTTTTCTTCTCCTCGATTAATGTGCTCACATAAATATCCATTTCATCAAAAGTTTTGGATACTTTTTTAATGTAATCAATATTGCTATTTTCTTCAACACCCACTATTACATCTGCCCATTGATGAAAATTATCTCATCTTCAATTGTACTTCAAGAAGTTCTGCAATTACAGTTGCAGGTAATCTATAAAGCAAAGTCTGATATCAAGTCCATTCTACTAGTAGTAGTATTATTATTTTTTTCAATGATTGTATCAATTAGTTCATTTACAATATTCTCAATACGTGGTGCTAATTTTGATATTTCTATTGGAACAAATAATGTATCAACAATACTACGCAACTTTCCTATGACAAGGCAGGTATTGGAATCTATAAGGCTTGGCAAACGACGCGACATTCCTTCTTTCATACTCAGGAGGTATTCCTAGAGGTAAATCAAGTGGACCAAATTTACTGGAAAACCTTGAATGATCCCTTAATATCTTTTCAATATCATTATAACGATATACTCCCCATCGTTCATTTTCTTCATCAAAAACAATAGGGTTATTTTTTCTCATTGATGAATAAAAATCAAAAGGCGAAAACCTTTGTTCAATTGGAGGATATATCTCC
>CAWIYT010000195.1:0-16200 GCA_963840085.1 uncultured Nitrososphaerales archaeon | reverse complement strand
AAAGACAGTGCAATTATCGTATTTAAATTAATATCTCTGTTTTATCAATCTGTTTTATCAATCAAAAATAACGAACCATTTTATAGCATTTAATTCCAAAATTTCTCTTTTATTTTTAAAATTTCTCTTTTATTTTTAAAAATAAATTTTTTATTTACAATATAATTGAGGATGGAAGCTATAGAGATTGCAATTATTATTATCCACCCATAATCAACACTAGTCTTTCCAAGTCCATATACTATTGATAACTGTATTACTACTCCAACAGAATTAAAGATAAAATATTTTAAATATTGTTTTAAGAGTATGTCATAATTCATATTTTTATCTTGAAAAGTCCAAAATTTATTCAGCAAGAAATTAGAAGATAGAGATACAATAATTCCTAATATACTCGAATGGAGATGATTAAAATGAAAATAGGTAAAAAAATAAAAAGATACAAAATAATTAATAAATAATCCTATTGCCCCTACAGTATAGAATTTAGATATTTCATTTTTATTCCGGTAAATTCCTCGAATAAAAAGGAGAATAGTTTTAGGACTAGAAGATTTTTCCTTATAATTTTTATGGTTTTTCAATTAAAATATATCTTTTTTGATTTTGTAACATTTATACTTTTTCTAAAATCAGCATTATTAATCATTGTCTATATCATAATCTATCGATAAATAAAGAATTTTATCTAATTAGATGAATTTGGTAATTAGATATTACGACACTCTGCTGATTTTACTCCATCTTTACTTTTAATAATTTCCTTTACTCCAATATACATTAGTTCTTTAGATTTATTGGAAACCGCTTTCCCCTCTTCTATTGTAAAATATTGTGTAGGCTGTATTCCAATACTTCCTATAATAGAATTTGAATATGGATAAAAATCAGAAATTTCAGAATTATTAATCAAATTACTTAATTCATTTTTTGAGATAATAGCTTTGACAATATTTTTGTTTAAAGAAGGATTAACTGAATTTGTTATATTTTGTCTTTCTATTATCTGAAGATGATTTGTTTGTAAAAATGCATTTATTCTATCTTCGTATCCTGAGAATATAATGGGAATTTGTGCATCAGCTGATTCTATATAATCAATTTGCATTTTTAAAACTTGTAGCCTATTAGATGCTACTAAATTTTGATATTGTATATTTGCCTGATAGATTAATTCATAACATTTTCCATCGATATTTACATTTACATGTTTTTCAGGATAAAAATTAACAGCTAAAAAAAGCTAATTACACCTCCTATTACAACAATAATAATTGCAGGAATGGAAAGTTTACTATATTCCACTGATAAACTAGAACATTTGTTATTAATATAATTATATAACAAAAATATAGTTAAAGTAATCTATAAATTAACAAAGACAAAACTAAATTAACAAATACAAATTCTTCAAGAAAATAATTAGTTTTATATAAAAATTATAAAAAATATTCAATTATTTATTAATGTTTTAAGAAAGCGGTGAATTTTAATACTAGCTTATACTATTTATAACTAAATGTTAAAGTTTTTACTACAGAAAAAAAATAATTGCACAAGCTGTAATGAAAAATTTAAAACTTATGAGGATTTATTAAAACATGCAAAAGAAATCCATAAACACATCATTCGAAAATGCAATAAATGTGGTAAACAATTTTTAAATGAAAAAGAAAGATTACATCACATGAAAGAAGAAAAAGAAAGAGAAAGAGATTATAGAAGACATAAAAATTTGTAAAAGGAAAATTTTTTTATATATTGTAGAGAATGAACTATTTAGCAGGGAGGAATGGCGGACAAATAATGAAGGTTTTTACAACAATAAATTGATTTACAAAACTAAAATAAAATTATTATTACCTTTTAAAGGTCATTTTATAAACTTATTGAATGGATATTTATAATTTAATAAGAAAAGATAATATAATTAAAAAAGAAAAGAACTAAATGAGAAAAATTTTAATTACATCATCTGAAAAAATTATTAATCAAATAGAAAAAAAATTAAGACATGAGTTTGAGATTGACTTTGAATATTCTGATTCATCAGAAGGTAAAATTGAAGTAAAAAAAGATAATAGATGGGTCACAATTTGTCGATTTTCTTCTGATGAAAATATAGATAACATAATTACAATGTTCAATGTGAACTATAAGATTAAATGCAAATAAAATTTATTTCTTATTTTTTTATAACTATAATAGGATAAAAAAAATTACACATATTATCTTTTATAAAATTTGAACCATTTTTTTAAGTCCTTCGCATCATCGCTAATGAGTCCTAATCCACATCCAATTATAAATGAGGATAATAAGGGTGAAATCCTTCCCATAGACAATATACAAAGCAACATTATTCCTATTTCTCCATGGTGAACTCTTCTATCAAAGAAATAGACCTTTGATGGATTATTTTTCTTCCAATAATATGTAATTATTTCAGAAGCTGCAAATCCTATCATGCCAGCCATAAGTGGTAGGAAAACCATCTTTTTTAATATATTAAAACGATATTATTAATAATTATTACTATATTATTCATTATATTATTACAACTATTTCGGTTTAAATTTCCACTGGAGATATAGATTTTAATCATAACATCAATAACTTCGGAATCAACGGCTTATTAGACCTCTTATTATGAAGTTCCTGCTACTGAAAATCAAAAGAGGGAAGAAGTAAAGAGAAAATTACTAATGCATGAATAAATATTCCTCTGTGATTCTTCCATCTTTCCAATGTGCAACTGTAACCATAGTACTATTAAATGACTCTCCAGTTGATAGTATCGGTCCGGTTATATTACCCGTTACGGCGGTCCAGTCACCTACTCCAATTTTGATTGGATGGGCTGTTATTCTACTAGGTGCAGATGATTGCGATTCATTTGACCATTTGAGATGTTGTTCGATACCTTCTGTAACCTTGCCATCGAAATCCACAACCAATACATCAGGGCTATGTATCTCTTGATTGAGTGTCCAATTTTTTTTTGTTCCATGCGTCAAAGTCGAGTTTATCAAAGCGATCAAGGTTGGCTTTTGCTTCTGGACCTTCTACAACCACTATATCAGATGTTTGATTTGTGGATGATTGGGAAAAAGAATTGCCAAGTGGAATAATCACCATACTGATCAGAATTCCAACTAGTATTGTTTTTAACATATAATAAATAAATTGCCTTCGATCTAAAAATATTTCTCTTGATAATATGGATCTTTCCTTCAAATAATCTTTTATTATTATATCATGATTTACAATAGAAAGAATGAATGCTTAACAAATTAATTATTTTTTAAGAATATAAGTTTTTCATACTTATTTTTTTGACTAAACTACTGCTAATAATTTACTACATTTGGTAAATTAATAAGAGAAAAGACAAGAATGATTATTGAATCTTTAACATTTTTTATTGCTTCAATCATCTGAGGATATACAACCAATTAGAAACTATATTAAGATAGTTGTATGAATACAGATTTGTTAATGGTAGAAGAGGGCAAAGTTCTAGCATTTGGAGAAGTATATGTTAGAACTGCTAGAGGCGGTAAGAACCCTCCCGTTATTGTAACAATACCTACTGAAGTAGTTGAGGCTTTTAAATTAAAAGTTGGTGAAAAAATTGATGTGATTACCGATGGTAAAAAGATTGTGATAAAAAGAAGAGAGGTGAAAATGTAAAAGAAATGAATCAAAATAAAGAGTATCATAAGAAATGTCTGATTTGTGGTAGTAATGATTGGATTAAAAGAGATGTTGACGAGGATGGAAATTTACTAGTTTGTAACATGTGTGGTTTTACTTATTAAAAAAGACAAAAATGACTAATAGTGATAAATTTGTAAGCAATATTATTGCATCAAATAATGGAAGGACAGTAAACAAACCAAAAGAGGGAAGAAGTAAAAAGAAAGTTTGATAATACTAGAAACCAGATAGTTAACTTGATAAAGAAATGAATTTTTATAATAATAACAGCAGAAAAATTTCAAAATTACAAAAAATTTTGATTATTGTTATTTTTATTATTATTATAAATTGGGATCAATTTTGTTATACATATTATTAATTCAATAGAAAATAGTAATCCACTTTCTAACGGTTTAATTTATTGGTCTTTATCTTCATTTCTGATGCATATATGTATGTGATAAATGTGTTAGCCTAATAAACCTCCAATACATTTGCTAGAAAATAACAAGTTTTTCAGTACATTTGCCTATTTTGTTTGTTTATACCTCTTAATACATCATCAATAGTAGAACATTGTTCCTATTTTATCTGCTGGAATTATTATTTGCTCCCTCAATTAATTTTCAACAAATAAATAATGTATTTCAGACTGATAAGTTAACAATGTCGCAAGATACTGATAATAATAATAAAGATAAAAAAGTTAAGGATGCAGAAAAATATACATTTGATTCCTCAGAAGACGTCAAAGAAATCATGACAGGTAGAAGCGGAGAAGGCGAAGGCGAAGGTACACCATATCCCGATTCTGACAAACACTTTGTTGAAGACATCAAAAAGGTCATTAATAATAAGGAAGAAGAAGATACCAAAAACGAAAAATGATTAATTAGAGAATTAAATTTAAATATTATTTTCTATTCTAGTCTTTTGAATTTTTTTATTTCTAATTGTTAAAAGTGAAGAGACTAATACAGTTGCAGAGAAAAATCCGGAAATAGCAATCATAATCAAAAATGGATCTACAATTTGTTCAGTTGCCATATATGTTATTTTGGTAGAACTAGTATATAATAATAGCATACTAATCATTGAAGAAATATAGTATACCAATTTGTCATTATATACCAATTATCCTATATTTTCTAATTCTATTTACTTATAATATCATATAAGCAGGAAAAAATATTTGCTATCGTGTTTAATATATGTAATCTTAAACTACTTTAAAGTATTCCAACAGCGATTTAATTAGAAAATATATGCTAAGTGGTATAGATTTCTTCTTTCTCTTTTTTATCTTCTCATTATATTTTTTTTGTTACTCCAAACTATTTTTAATATATATTTTATAGATTTGGTAAATTAATTGAAGAAAAAACAACAATTATACAATCTGCAACTTTTTTGATTACTTCAATCATTTATTAATACCAATGTGCAAAAAAGACAAATTTTATTTTTAATGTTGGTAGTAGAAACATAATTAATAATGGTTACACTAGCATTTTAATGATGATGGGTTTAGATTTAATGTAAGATAAAGAAAATCGTCTATAATAAAGACTGATGATGTTTATACTAGTTTTCTAGAGTATCTTAAAATTAGTCAAAAAAAAGAAAAAATGAGGAGGGATTGTCAATCAGGGTGCAAAGAAATAGGGAGAGACAACATTTACTGTTGCAGTTGCTCTGTTGCGCAACTCGATTAAATTATAGATTTTAACTTACCACATTCTTTTGTTAGACTATTGTTATACTTATAAACCAATTATACAACGATGCTTTTAGTACTATTTCTTTTATCATATTTTCTAACCATATAACAGTAACATATTCTCCAAACATTCTCTTCATACAGGAGAAGACAGTTTCTGCAATCCATCTTTGTCCATATCTCACGTTATCTTTCCATTCTTGTAAATTATTTTTCTGCATTTTCACCGTCTTGTTTCTAAGGTAATGATTGGTCTTTCTACATCTGGAATTCTTTCTAACCTTTATTGCTGGTTGTATGCCTTTAAATGATAGAAATTGAAAATTATTGTTACTGTCATAGGAACCATCCATGATAGCAGTATCTATTATCTTGTTATTCTTTATTGTAATAACATTTACTAATTTTGACAGTACTATACCATCATGTACTTGTTCACTGGTTACTAGTAATGATAAAATTCTCTTCTTTTTTATGTCAACTGCTACGTGTATCTTTAGATAGCCTCTTTTTACATTCCATTTGTGTCTAATCCATTCCCCCCTCTGTTTGTAACTTTAATACCGGTAGAATCAATTGCAATTACAAAATAATCATCATGTAAACTGGATTTGTTATCATCATCAGAAGAAATCTTGATATCAAGTCTATTTATTCTTCTGTTAATGTTACTATAATGAGGAATTGATGGTAATGTATTTGCAGCATGAGCTCGGTACTATACCCTCAGTCTGTCTGTATGGTAAGTGAAAGTATGCTCTCATGTACCCAAGTAGTTTGATGAATGAATCTGGATATACGAACTTTCTACCTTTCTTATCTTTGTTCATCTCATCTAATTCGATATGCCAATTATCAATAACATCAAAATCAAGTAAGACCTCACCACGTTTTACATGAGATTCATTGTAATTTCTCCAGTTCATATAAGATGACTATTATTGTTTAGCTAAATGTGTTTATAGCAATGAGTTGTGCAACAAAACAGTTACAGTAAATCCTTCAGATGAAAGTGCTTGCACAGGAATTTTCGCATCAATAATCTTTACATGATCGAGTGTTGCAACTGTATTAACACTAAAGGTTATTGCTAATACTCCGACTTTTCCTCCAAAGATTTTGGTATTAGAGATTGTATGTTCATCATCCGCTATCACAATTCCAAAGAAACGGTTGTCTGTTAGTTTGTTGTGATCAATTATACAACATCCACTTGTCCCAAATACAACAATGCCAGCGTCATTATTTGATACATAATTATTGGAGATTACCTAGCCTTTACCCGCGCTATCAGCAAGAATTCCGATTGCTTGAATTTGAGTAATAGGATTTGGACCACAAGTATTAGGAATCTTACATTTATTTTCGCTAATGATGTTATTTACAATTTTAGCCTTAGCACCAGAGTATGAAATGAGATTCCAATTATACCAAAGGCATCTGGAGCATCACCTATGATTTTACTATGTGAGATTGTTAATGTTGAACCAGATCCCGGAACTACGATTCCATTGGCCCTATAATCAGTGATTATTGTATTTGTGATAGTTGCATGTCCGGTTTGTGCACCAGTTGGTATTCGTAAACTACCAACTATAACACCGACATTCGTACAGTCTTTGATAACAGCAGAGTCTAGTTTAAGAGTTGCATCACCTAACACCGTGATCCCAAATAATTCGTCACAATCTGTACCTTCAATACCTTTAATAGTAAATCCTTTGATACTAACTTGAGCCTGATTATCAATATTAACAATGTAGGGTGGTCCGATTATACTGGGTTCTAAGTCTGTTAGTGGTAGTGGTGCTTCCATTATAGTAGACTTTGCACCAGAGCCTATAATTGTTAGACTCTTACTAATTGTTATTTGTTCTGTGTAAGTACCAGGTAGTACTTTTATTACATTACCTTCATCTGCTTCATCTATTGCTTCTTGTATTGTAGGAAAATCAATTGGAACAATTATATCAGCAGGCGGATCTTTTTGCTGATAATAATTATGCTTCTTTTTATCGTATTCATATGCTGGTGAATACTTTGAATTGTAATTATTATCGTATTCATATTCTGATCCTGCTTGTGCTTTTACTTCTCTAATAATAAACGATGGAGAATATAAAGACAAGGCAAATGTTCCAGCAAATAATACAATTATTAAAAATATTGTACTAGTATTTTTTTGTTGTTGTTGCTTTTACTTTAGTCAATATTTAGTTATCCATCGATGTAAGAGAAAGAATATTTCTTGTCAGGCGCATAGTAGAAGATAAACAACACATCGTAAATGTAGCAAAAGAGTTACACAGGTGCAGAGCATACTTACTAAACTACAATATATCTAAAATATGTAGAATTCCTAAATATTTTATAAAGATAAGGTCCATGTAATAGTTGATTTCTTAAAAATAATTATAAGATAATTAAAAACTTTCAGACAGGTAATGGATTGATATCAGAAAGACAGGAGTAAGATATCATGAGTACATATCTACCGTCTATTACACAAATGGGGCTTCAAGTAAAAATACCACAGAAAAATTTGTAAATAAATATCTAATAATTTACTACATTAATAAGATAAGAGTCTCATACCTAGAATTATTATGCTTTATTTTTGAAAATATATTAAAAAATTTTGAATAAGAGCCTATCCCAAAATTATCCTCCTGTAAACAATTATACTATTAACTAGTTGCACAAGACCAAGGTAATTCTCTTCCTCTTCTTTTCATACCTTGTAAACAATTTCCTGAATCTATTGTGCCATGAATTTGTTCTTTCTACAACCCATCTTCTTGCTGGATGTTTTCTATGAAATATTTGTTCTTCTCTCTTCTATGTCTTATATGGGGAATATATCCTCTCTTGACAATTTCTTGTTCTACTTTTTTGGAATGATATGCTTTGTCAAGACATAGATTTTTCCTCCACTTTTTATCCTGTGGTTTGGATGATGGTCTTTTAATTATAATTCTATCAACTGTATCAATTGCAACAGTGACATCATGAGTATTTGCAGTTTCAAAAAGAAAACTTTTAAATTTTTCCAATTTTCTAAGGATTAGCCAGCATCCCCCCCTAAAGGTGATTTTACAGATATACTATAAGGATTGCATGACCATTTGATTCCTCTTTTATGATCGTATATTTTTAACAATTAGCCCATAATCTGTCAAAGATACCAGACTGTACCCATTGTTGAAATCTTCTATGACAGGTAGAGAACCAGACCCATATTCTTTGGGTAACATTTTCCATTGACACCCAGTTCTAAGAACAAATATGATACCATCAAACACTTTTCTATAAGGAACAACTGGTCTGCCTATAGTGTTACCTGGCTTTTCATCTGGTAATTTTACTTTATTCAATATTTAGTCATACTAAACTACAATATATCTGAAATATGTAGAATTCATAAAGATTTTATAAAGATAGGTTGTAATAGTTGATTTCTTAAAAATAATTATAATAAGATAATTAAAAACTTTCAGTTTGTAAATAAATATCTAATAATTTACTACATTAATAAGATAAGAGTCTCATACCTAGAATTCATTATGCTTTATTTTTGAAAATTATTGAAAAATTTTGATTAAACATATGATTGTTCTAATAACATGCTGCTGCTGATGTTTCCTTTTGTTCAATTGTAGTATAAATAAAGATGATAAAAACAAGGAGCTATATTCTTATCTATTTTTGGGATAGGCTCTAAATGTGGTTATTCTTTCTTTAATATCAACAAGCTAGATTTAATGTATGATCATTATCAATTAAATTCTATTTATTCAATCTTATGATTTTTAAAATTGTAATAATGATATCTAAAATAAATTCCAAATAAGTATTTGAATATCTAAAAAATTAGTTGTTAGATTTATTGTATTTACCTATTGAATCACATAAAGAATTCTTGAGAGTTAAAATATCTTGGGAAATTTTGCTAGAGCTATTAGGTTTAAAAAGACCTATTCTTTCATATAACTTAACACTTGATAAAAACTTATTAACAAATTTATTGCAAATAATATTATCATTATCTGAGTCATCATCTTTTAATATAAGTATGGCATTATTTACTTGAGCAATAAGTGATCTTTTTATTGTATCACCCGAATTATGAAATGCCTGAATATCAATAATGTTATTTATTAGTTTTTCAAGCAAATTAATCGAATTAGAACTACTAACTTCAACGACCTTAGGACCATTACTAGAAGAGTCAGATTGGATAAACATTGGTGGAATATTTTCCTTTTCATAATATGAATCAGTTATTTCATCTTTCTGGAAATCAAAATGAGAGGAACTTCCTGTTATATCAATACTCGAAATTGAACGATAATCAATACTTAAAGTAATTAATATGAAAAAGGTAGAGAAAAACACTACTATAAGTAATATACTAAGATTTTTTTTTCTCAATCATAATAAATAATCACATACCTAGATAAAAATCTAATAATATAGTGAATAAAATTTTTAGTTAGATATCTTCATAATTATTAGATTATCATTCAATTGTTGTTGCTGTGTAATCATTATTCAATGAATAGATTTTCGCAGAAATATTGTTATTATGGAGGAAAAAACCACTGTGTTACAAATATCATTAAGGATATTGTAATTGAAAGGAAAATGAATACCAAGTAAGGAAGAAACTTGTTATATTGTGATGATTTTTTTTTGTTTAATTGTACCTTTATATTTCGATTTTTACTGCGAAATATAACAATAAGATAAACTGGTATCGAAAATACTCCACCTAGTATTAACATATACGCCCACATTGAATTAAAAAGTCTATTTAGATCAAAATCAATATTTATTAAAGTTAATACAATTCCTGATAATATAGATATTGTAGAAATCGGAATTACAAATTGATGAATTCTTGGCAAAATAGAAGAATAAAATCCCTTTTTATTTACTGGACCCAGTATAAAAATTACAAAAAAAGTTAATCCCCACCATAGAAACGAAGAAAATAGGTGAATACAAGTAAATAAAAAATCTAGAATATTATGATACGTCTAAATATTTATTTTTATAGGTTTATTTAATTTTTAAGAGGTATTATTTACTATCTTAGCAATTAGTGTTATTTCCCATAGAAATTGCCATAAAAATTTATATCAGTTTCATTAATAAATCAATTTGCAATTTACATATTACGATATTAAAGTATCATATAAGAATATCAAATACTTCCAAAAATGCAATAAAGATTAATATCAAATATTAAATATGGTAAGAGAAATTTAAATTGCAATTTTTAAAAGGATAACTATTGAAAAGTTAATAATAATAAAAATCATCTCTATTAAATGTGCCTTTAATAATTTAAATTTATTATTTTTGACGATTTTCAACTGGTATTAAAAATTTTATTGTAATATAACTTTTTTCACATTTTTAAATAAATATAAATCTGCTTATTGTTTGTCAAATATCTTGATCGATGTAGAATAAGATACATAAAAAAGTAAATTATGTCTGACCTTCATTTACAAATACAAAAACAATTTTAGATTATAGTTCTATTATCTTGGAGAAGCACTAATTGAAAAAGAAATATCAGAAGATAGATATTTATCTAGTGCTTTATACAACTTTTTTTACCAAAGTCTATATTAAAAATAGAAATTTGATAATATAATAATTAAATGCAAAGGATAAACTTAATTGTTATTTATTGAAAGGTGAATGTAATGACTTATAAACTGTTAATAGGAAATAATTTTATTTTAGACAACCCAAAAAAGTAAACTTTAAGGATTCTCAGATTTTTTCTCTGGATGAAGACAAGCAAGGTCCATATATAAATACTGAATTATTTGATATCACAGGTACAAAAATTATTGAAATCATTAAAAATAATGTGATATTTTGTAATAGAGAATTGAATCTAAAATTCATGAAAAGAGATTATATTTTAATTGTAGATAAAAATGGTGAAATTATACTTGAATCACGTGTCGTAAATAAAGACACAATTATTGTAAGTGGAAGATTTGTAATAGAGGAAGAAGTATTAACAATTACTCAGAATTATATTTCATTTGCTAATGGAAAAAGAATAATGCATAGTAAAGTTAAGGCAAATAACAATTCAATTTCTATAACAGAAAATGGAAATAAATCAAACACCTAGGAGATATTATAGATAGAAACTCCTTTTAAAATCACAGATAGTATAAAAAATAAATATTTTTATAATCTTAACATGATGGTGTTTGTATGGTACATTTCATGTTAATAGATGTAAAAAAATCGTCTATCTTAACATTAATAATATATATTATTATTACTACAATTCCTTTAGATATATTTTCTGAAGTAAAAAATTCAAATAATAACGAAAATGATTTAATCTATGATATAACTGACAACCCATTTAATAGAACATATATTGATTGGACTGCAAAATGGTGGCAATGGGCTTATTCAATATCAAAGGATCATCATCCAGCATATGACAATACAGGAGAATTCTGTGGTGAAAAACAGAAAGATCCTGTATGGTTCTTTCCAGGGTACTTTTGGGCATCCTGTTACTCGCTATTGTAGTATGCCAGCTGGTAATGCTATACTTTTTCCCATTTTAAATTCTGAATGTTCATATATAGAATTTCCTCAATTTAAAAATGAAATAGAATTAAGAGATTGTGCAAAAATTATTCAAGATAAAGTTATTAATCCTTCTGCATCTATCGATCACAATGAATTAAAGAATTTGGAAGAATATCGGATTCAATCATCTTTATTTAATTTTTCTCTTCCTAAAAATAATATTCTTGAATTACCTCCACAAAATACTCAAGCAGTTGCAGATGGTAATTGGGTATTTTTAAAACCATTGAGTATAGGTCAACATGAGATAAAATTTAAAGGAGAAGTAAATAAAACAATTGGCACTTCTGACAGTAATTTTGCAGGTCCAATTGGTTGGGATTATCAAACTACATATATTGTTACAATTAGATGATAAAAGACATTTTGAATATCTTTCTATAATACTATAGATTTATTGTATAATTTTTTTTCCTGGGTTCATTATATTTGTAGGATCAAAAATAAATTTGATTTTTTTAAAGATATCAAAAAGTATGCTTCCATACATTTGTGATATGTATTTTGTTCTACTTATCCCATCACCGTGTTCTGCTGTAATACTGCCAGAAAATTCATAAACCTTTGAAAATACATCAGCTGTAAGAGATTCGATTAAGTCTTTATAAATATTTGAAGCAGTATCTATTATTGGTCGGGTATGAAGGTTTCCATTTCCAGCATGTCCATAAAATACATAATCCAATTTGTACTTTTTGTATACATCCAATAGAAAAAGTGTATACTCATAAAGATAGTCAGGATTGACAACAGTATCTTCAATTAAACTTATAGGCTTTCGACTTCCTACTGTCAATTTCATTACATTATTGAGAGCACTTTTTCTAGCTGCCCATATTTTTTCAGAACTAACTTTATCTGATGTTATTTCTATTATTTCTCCATAGGCACACAACTTTTCTCTACATAATCTTAATCTCAATTCTATATTAACAAGATTATTTCCATCAAATTCTACAAAGAGAAGTGTACCCCTTTTATTGTCATCGAATTTATAACTTACTTTATTATCATAGAGCATATTTTCATAATACAATACAGAAGAATCAAGTAATTCTAAAGCCGATGGAAAAAAAGTTAAAACTATAGGAACTACCTTGACTGCCTTTAGAATATTCTCAAATCCAATCACCATTATAGATTTATATAGTGGTAGATTAAGGATTTTGAATTTAGCAAGGGTTGTTATTCCTAATGTGCACTCGGAGGATGTAAATATTTTATGTGGTAAATATCTTCCAATATTATCAATTATGGCATCAATACGATATCCACAAGAATTTTTTGTTACCTTTGGAAATTTTAAAGAGATATATTGTAAAACATCTTGTGAAAATAATCCAAATAATTGATTAATCTTGTTTGTTGGAGGAACATGACTATTTCTCAATTTAAAATCATTTGTATTATTATATGATTCAAATAAAGATTCTATACTACCATTAGAATAGACAATTTCTATACCATCTAGAAAGTCAATTGTATTTCCATATCCCAAAGCATGTATTCCACTAGAATTATTTGCTATCATACCGCCAATGGTACAAAAATTACTACTAGAAGGATCAGGAGGAAGAAATTTGCCTTTTTTCTTCAATTCTTTGTCCAATATTGCTTTGACAATTCCCGGTTGTACAATTACATAATCATTTTCAAATTCAATTATTTTGTTCATATATTTGGTAATGTCAAGGCAAATACCCGAAGTAAGTGACTGTCCTAATAGTCCAGTACCGGCTCCTCGACCAGTAATGCTTATGTTATTAGAATAAGCATATTTACAAATATTTGAAATATCTTCTTTGTCCTTGACTTGAATAACACAAGCTGGATAAAAGCAATATTCACTAGCATCCACAGAATAAATTTTTCTACTCCAATCATCAGAAAGAACCGTTCCTTTAGCAATACTTCTAAGATCAGCATCAATTTTTAATTGTGGCATAAAGAGATTAAGAAGATAATAACTATAAAGTTTTTATAAATAATAACAACAATAGAATATACTAAAAAATAACAAAAATTAGACATATTTAATAGATACATTAACAATAGTATTTTATGGAATATTGTTTTAGATCAATAAGATATTGTCAAGTTTGCAAAGAATATGTAATTGGTAAAATATATCCACAAGATGAGCATTCAGTAAAATGTCCTAATTGTAAAGCAACATTACCTCCAATAATGGAATTTTGCTTGATTGATAAACCTACTTATATTTCTTAGTTAATTTTTTTAACTTGTCCTTAAAAAAATAAATATATAGAGAAAATATTTTAGTGATATATGAGATCACGTTTATTTATTGTGAAAGATGCTACTTAATTTTTTTAATAGCAATATTTCTATAAAATAGTCTTGATGTGACATAAGAATTATTTTATATAAAAAATCTAATATTAATTTAATCATAGAGTTTAAGTTTTAAACTAATAAGATTTATTCAAATGAGGATCGGCTCCAATAAAGATAAAAAAAAAGTATTTGACAAATATTTGTATGGATGTCCTACATGTCATTTATCGCGCTACGTGATTTTATCAGAGGATATTCAAGATCCTGCATATCACAAGTATGAACTTTATTGTCATAGTTGTAATGTAGTCTTTTCGCCCATGCATGCTGTCCTTCCATTGGAATTTAATCACGAGATATAGTTTTAATTTCTTTGAAAAGGTAAAAAATAGTCATAATCTATTAATAAATACAGATTTTTTATCTTCTTTTTTTCCTCTTATTTAATTTATACAAAATAACTGCAGCAACTCCCCATAACATTATTGCTGGTAATCTTTGTTGAAAAAACCAAGCAATTCCACCTAATACTGCCATAAAAATACCGATTATTCCCAAGATTTGTTTACTCTTTACCAATAACAGAAATTACTTTTTTAAATATATATAATATACATGTCATCGAATTAATATCAAGAAAAAAAGAATGGCTTTAAGATTTAAGAATGGTTAGAGTTCTTCTCTTTTATATTTTTCCAAATAATTGCCAAACATTAACAATCTATAATCATCATAAGGTTTTGCTACTATTTGTATTCCTATTGGCATATTAGAGGGAAAGGAATATCCAAAAGGAATAGTCAAGGCAGGAAAGCCAATACTATTAAATACAAAAGTATTCCTCAATAGTGCTTTTCTAACAGAAAAAAATTTGTTTTGGATCTGCACCTTACATTCAGAAAGTAACGGAGCAGGTATAATAGTTGTAGGTAAAACCATAAAATCAATTTTAGTATACAACAATGAAAATTGTTTTTGTATTTTTTTTATTGTCATTAATGCTTCATAATAATCTTTTAATTCAATTTTTGCACCTTTTAATAATTGATTCCTAAGTTCTGAACCATAATAATTAATTTTTTTCTTCATCATAGTTTTATGAATGTTATAAGTTTCAAATAGTCTTACTGTCTGCCAGGATCTAAAAAAGCCATATGAATTGATATTAACATAAAACAAAAAAACATTCATCAGATTGTAAAAAGTAAATAAATTTATCTAATACAGATTTATACTTGATGCCAAATAATCAAGGAAATAATGATTAAGTATTCCAATAACAATTGATTGTTTATTTTTTAACAATACCTTCTTTAGAGAGGTTAATATGATATTCTTGTTTTTCAAATTTATCTATATAATCAGAAAATTCTCTTTATTGTCTTCTGAGGGTAGTAAAAACTATTGAAATATCTATTAAATTATTAGCCATTATTCCAATATCATCTGAGATGGTGCTACTTGTTTAAACGCCATTTGCACCTAACGGTGTTAAAAGTTGGCTTAAATCCAAAAATACCACATAAGATGATGGAACTCTTATAGAACCTCCACTATCTGTACCCAATGCGAATTGGAATTAATCCTGCTGCAACAGCTACTGCAGATCCTCCCTGGATCCTCCAGAGATCCTATCTAGTGATAGTGGATTTTGTATCTCCAAAAAAAATATTTTTCCCTGTAATTCCTGCTGCAAATTCATTTAAATTATTTGTTCCAATTAATATCGAGCCTGCTTTTTTCATTCGTTTTATTATTGTAGAATCAGATTTAAATACACGATTCAAGAGTATTCTGATTCAACAGTTAAACGTGCATTTCTTAACAGCAATTATATC
>CAWIYT010000194.1:0-16495 GCA_963840085.1 uncultured Nitrososphaerales archaeon | reverse complement strand
TCTATTACTTTAGATTCCGTTCGATATAAACTGAAGTAATGTCTTTAAGTTTATTTATAGATAGTTTACAGTTTTTATGCTAACCATGTACTTCTTTCATTTGGAAATTTTCGTTATTATATTTTATTGCTGCTCAGAATCTCGTTTCTCTGTACAGGTCACAGTAACTTCCTTTTCCTCACGTTTGAGAACGATGCTCGAGCCATTCCACTGACAAACCCACCTTTTTTTAATAAAACAGTCATTGATTGGGCATCATATTTCTTGAAACGGTTTGAAATTTTCTTTATTTTAGAAGAATAAGTATCATACTCTTCCTGTTCTTTTTCAGTAAGGCTTACTTTAACAGGAATAACTATTGGTTTTGCTAGTCTTTTATCGCTAACAGCTGTTTTGATTTGATATCTTTTTACTGGAGGTAACAACGTAAGAATTGTATTGTATTTATCCAGATCTGCTTCATCAAGTGTAGCAGTAAGACCCAAGATAGCTTTTTGATGATCTTCTAACACTGTATCGAATATGTTTCTAAAAACTTTTGCAGAATCACTTACCAAATGAATCTCATCAAAAATCACCATGTTGGATTTACGAATAATATCAAGATTTCTAATAGTGCTTTGATATGTAGTACAGTCATTTCTCTAACTTCTTTTCTTTCGCCAAAATATGAGCCTATATTTTCTCTTGGTATGCCATATGAGATTAACCTTTTGATATTCTGTTCTATCAGGGTGATTCTAGGTACAAGTAAAAGAATATTGAAGAAAGATGATTGAAGATGATGATAAAAATGCAACTCTCTTTGCACATTCAAAGGCTATCTCAGTCTTTCCAGTTCCAGTACCATACAAGACTGTACCTCTGAAATCATTTTCAATCCATGCTTCTACTGCTTCAACTTGATTCTTTGTAAGGGAGAAAGGGAATTTCAGTTTAGAAATAGCTGCAGTAGAGGCAGTAGTACTAGTAGCAGATATAGACATTTACTATTTTAACAAAAATATTGTAGGACCATTTCCTATTAGTACTTTTTGAAAGATGGTCTTGATCTAATTTTGTTGTTGTTGCAATCAGCATTTAACAAATACCTCTTCTTCTAAATCATTAATCAGATCATATCCTATTTCACCTATAGATACAACTCTTTCTCTATCCAAGTATTTCTTCATAGACTCCATAGCATCAATTGCTAATGGCCTTTTATTAGCTTCCTTAGGATTTACAGAAATACAGACAAAATGTTCCATTCCAAATTGTTTTGCTCTTGTAGTTTCAAATGAGATAATATGTTCCCAATAATCTTCAAATGTACCAACAGACGTTCTTGGACTTCCAAGCTAAAATGAAGGTTCTACTATAACTTATACCTGCCTTTGACATTGCATCACAATCGTCTTGGTACGAGAATACATATGAATATGTGGATCAAATAGGCTACTCAATGATTAGATCATCATCTTTTATTTTTTTCCCTATTAGATACATCTAATTATTCATTATAAATCTATTGAGGAAATTAAGAAAAAGATAAAATATAAACTTTAAAAAAGAAAATAGGTAATACTAATTTATCTAAACTCTAACTGGTCCCATTTTATCGAAGGGTTCAAATCCCACACATTTAGCTGAATAACAATACTAAACCCATTTGATATTAGCTGGTCCCATTTAGCCTTTATAATTTGATGATTTAAGTAACATATTCATTATGCCTATTTCAAAATATTGAATCCTTTTCTTGAATGGTACCAAGCAGATATGAATCTATTTAACTAAATGGAGCCATTAATATTGGAAGAGATAATTTCATATCATCGAGTTATCAATTTTTCTTTTATACAATAGTATAGTCAACAATTTTTTCCATTAATCCAACACAATGTTTTGGTAAATTATGAAAATTATTAAAATAAATAAAATAAAAATAAGTTAAAAAATTTCTTATTTTTATTCTACTTTAATTTCTTTTCCTTTAGGCTTTGTCTGTTTCTTTTTATTAAATATGACTTCCAGAATTCCGTTATTGTATTTAGATTTGACAGTTTCAATATCTACTTCTGGTGGTAAATCTATTACTTTATGATATTTTCTTTGTGGATCATCACTTATTATTTCTACTGAATTTTCATAAGCATTTATCTTTATATTTTCTTTTTTGATACCTGGCATTTCTGCTACAATTTTTACTTCTTTATCTGTAGATGATATATCAACTAACGGTTCTCTTTCTGAAGAAATTGATGGTTGTTGGAAGAATCCTCCACTGCCAGCAAAAGGAGATTTTACGTTACCAAATTCTCTTATATTTGGTTTTCCATCAGGTCCTATTGTCATGGAATATCCATATACTATTGGACCTACTTCTCTAACTTTTCCACCTTCAGGTGTTTCGTATTCTTTAACTAAATCTTTTGGTACTCTGTTTTCAATATTTTTAAATGGTTCATAAAATGTTCTTTCCATTTCGTTTCTCATTTCCTCAAATTCTTTAAATAGATCGTTAAAGTTCCAGCTGCCAAAAGGACTTCGTCCACTAAAAAATCTTTTATACCAATCATTTGGAATTATATCTCTATTACTCATTGTAATATTCACCTGTATATTGTAA
Organism: uncultured Nitrososphaerales archaeon; assembly: GCA_963840085.1. Taxonomy (GTDB): domain Archaea; phylum Thermoproteota; class Nitrososphaeria; order Nitrososphaerales; family Nitrososphaeraceae; genus TH1177. The sequence goes on along the minus strand of CAWIYT010000194.1, from coordinate 13,884 downwards.
TATCTATTACAATATATAAACTTTATTACATAATTGAGTTCGGTTGAATGTCTAATATTCAAATGAATATTTGAATTCGGTGACATATGTTATATGGAGAGCTACCTCTGCTAACTTGCTACCTTATTGATATTCGGCAATGAAGAGGTCAATATCTATAGAAAAAGAATAAATATTTTCATACAAACAAAAAGATGGAACCATGAAAACAGATCATGCCTTTCCAGTAATAAAAGAAGTTTAACGTCCTCCTGAGCGTTCTGATTATTATACCACTTATCATAAATACGCTTACAATAATCTTTAAAAATATGGAGAAAAATATTCATAGTTTGTCAGAATACATTTGCTAAGTGGTATAGTATAATAATTATATTAATGATGTCGATGGTTTTGGAAAAGCAAAACCTGCTTAGGGAGCAGGGCACAATGACGGATTAGCAATTGATATTGGTTTGGTAGATGAAAAAAACTGCAAATTATATGATAGAAGTCCAATTTATAGGACTTATTCGCCTGTGGATGCTGATGAAAATGTTATATTGAAAGCAAATGGCAAACCAGTAAAGATATTGCCGTGGCTTACTGCATTTAAAAAGCTCAGTACCTTATTTTGAAAAAGAAGGGTTTGATTGGTTAGCATCGGATGCACCCCATGATTGTATGGGTCTTGACTTATGGGATGGTTCTGTAGTACGTTGTATAGATCTCTTGTGCAATAGACAAGATTACAGCTATATTCCTCTTTTTTAGCAGTTATTTCGTAGATTTGCTAAATTATGCCAGATTATCCAGAAAACCATCATTATTCAAGTCATTTACTGGACTGGAACTATCAGAATTTGATTCAATTTACAAGGAGGTAGAATCTAGATATCCACAATACGAGATAAAACGTCTATCTAAAAGAAAAAGGACAAGAAAAGTAGGTGCAGGAAATCATTTCAAACTGACAGTACAAGACAGATTTCTCATGTTACTTGTATACTACAGACTGTACATAACACATACATTATCGGGATTTCTATTTGATCTGGACCAGAGTAACGTGTACAGAGATATAAGACACATAGAACCACTAGTTAAAAGATGTATTCCATTACCTCAAAAATTGTACAATATTACCAGAAGATTAAGAACTGTACAAGAAGTAGAAAAGTACTTTCCTGAATTCAAGGCATTTATAGATATAACAGAACAGGAGATACAAAGACCAAAAGACAAGAAGAGAAAAAAAGATTACTATTCAGGCAAGAAGAAAAGACATACTGTAAAGACACAACTGATGGTAAATAAAGAAGGAAAAATACTGTATAAATCAAATCATCACAAAAAAGGAAGACAGCATGACTATACCGTTTACAAGGATGAACAACCAATAACACCATTACAGGTAGAAAATGTTCTTGATTTAGGATATCTAGGATGTGAAAAAGACTTTCCTACTGTAAAGTATAGTCTACCTGTAAAGAAGAAGAAAAGAAATATGGAACTAACTGAGGAACAAATAGAGTATAACAAAAATCATTCCAGACAGCGAGTAATAATAGAGCATACTATCTGCAGGATAAAGAAATTTTGTATTATGGGTACTAAATATAGGAACAGACTGAAAAGATATAACCATATTTCAGATATTGTATCTGGTCTTGTGAATTACAGGATAATGAAGAATAGTGTATCACCGTAACTGGATATATCAGAATTAAGAATGAGATGTAGATCTAATGTAACTGCGCAAGAGATCTTATATTCGATAATGCTGATGAAACTCTCAAAGCTGCAAATCCAATATTTATTTTGAGGTATTTCTGAAAATACCCTCATAAATAGATAGAAAATTAGTCCTGAAAAAAGGATGAGAGAGAATCAAAGAAAAAGAAAGTTGTATAAGCATAAGTCATAGTCAAATTATTTATTAGACAATTCTCATTCTTTGATTTCATGATAGTCTTTATACTATTTTGGGAAAGTTGATTTTTAATCTAATTTTTATTGATGTTTTGTTTATTTGATAACTTATTAAATAATGATATAATTTTTTTAAAATCATCTTCGGTAGCATTAGATTTAGCGAATTCTACTAGATCAGTAATTTTCAAGCATTCTCTAATAACATCTATAGGATAATTATCTTTTTGTATTAATCTAATTAATTCTTCACTAGTTAGTTCTCTTTGAAGACCTGCATCATAGCTCAAAAATAATCTAATTGCTTTGCCGGCAGTTCCAAAAGATTCCTTGTATTCTCCTTTATCATAATACTGTTGAGCTTGAGATATTAGTTTTTTTGATTCAATAATATGTTCAAAGGATTTTAATTTTGGAATTGGAGATGAATCATTAATAGTAAATGTTTTTTTCTTTAAGAACTTTTTAATTATAAAATAAACAGATATTACAGATACAATAGCCACAACCGATAGTATTAACAAAATTAGATTAGATGAATTAGAACTGTTATCTTCTAATGTAACACGCTTAATCTCATCATTTTCAAAATTTGCTGTGATTTTTGCGTTATCGTGTTTTTGATTCCCATATTGAAGTATTATATTAGTTTCATTTTCATTGTCTTGAAAACTGATATCCTTTTGAGAAAATCCTTCTGTGACTAACTGATTATGAAATTGTTGAAATAGCGTATTTTGTTTTAATTTTTCTAAAAGTTTTTCTTGTTGATTTTGCGTTTGTTGTTTGAGCTCAGTTATTGTTCCATTTTTCATATTTCCTTGTAATGTAGCCCATTTTCCATCTGTATTTTTGTATTTTATATCAAAACTGCCAGTATCATTAGACATAGGATTCAAAATACTGTTAGTAACGTTATAACCATTTTCTAAGAGTTTTTGGTGTCTATTTAGAAAATCATTATTAGACAATAGTTGCTTTTCAAACTCTTTTTTTATTTGTTCTTGTTGTTGTACCTGTTTTTGTATTTGTTGCTTTAATGCATAGCTGTCGAGATAATTGGTTGTTTTGAAGACGTTGTTGCTGATTTTGTGATGGATTTTGTTGATTTTCAAGTAGTTCATTTAGTCTTTGTTCCATCTGTTGTTCTTGTTGAGAAAATAAATCTTGTTGCTGAGATTGTGTGTTTGGTTGAGAAGAGCTTTGTGTTTTATTTTGTTGATTATTTTTTTGAGAATCATCAGATACAAAATGAATTATTATCGGACCTAGAGAAACAGTTCGATCTCCGTTTTCATTATAATTAAAATTTAGATTCATGATTAAATTAGAAGGAGTATCAGACGTACCTAAATCCAAAGAAATTTTTTGGTTTTCTTCGTTTATTACAAGAGATTTTGCTTCTGTATTAGAATTTGAGAATTGAACATTTCCCTGGTTGATTTGCTGTGCTATAGTGTATTGTAAGATGCCAGAAATCTGTTTTCCATAAGTGCTGTTTATTTCAATTGGAATTATAGCCTCTTCGCCAATCTTAAAATAATATTCAGTTTGTTCAGTTGAGAACAAAATATCTTGTGCATAAACAGTTTGGAGGGAAACTAGAAAAATAAATAATGATAATAAAACAAGTATTTTCATTGTATTATTCTACCTCTACCATATCTCAAATAGATCTGTAAAAAGAAAATACCAAGTGCAAAGACAAAAAACCAATCTTTAATGTTAGTTTCTTCTTTTTCTCGTTTTATATCAGTACTGATATTTTGATAAATCTCATTTAATGTTTTAATATCAACAGACTTAAAATATTTGCCACCTGTCTGCTCTGCAATATCTTTGAGTGTACCTTCGTCTAGTTCTGCATATTGCGGTCTACCAAAAAAATCATAACCGAGAACAGTTTTTCCTCCAGAACCAAGACCAATTGTGTAAACTTGAATATTGTTTGATTTTGCAAAAGATACGGCTTCTGATGGAGAGATTACTCCTGCATTACTTACCCCATCGCTGAGTAAAATCACAACTTTTTTCTTATTTTGGATAGAGGTTGCCATATCAATTCCCAGACTTAATCCATCACCAATAGCCGTTTCACCGTTTGTTGGAGCAATATTAGAGAGTTTTTCTATAACTTTGTCCTTATTGGGAGTCATATACGCTGCAGTAGTTGCACCTGTCTCAAATATTACAATTCCAGCATTATCTTTAGGAGGTAATGACTCCACAAGAATTTTTGCAGAATTTTTTGCAACCTCAAGTCTGTCAGGTTTATAATCTGTAGCTTGCATACTGCCTGAAACATCAATCACAAGCACTACATTTACTCCTTCTTTACTTTGTTCAAGCGGGATGTGTGGATTAGCAAATCCTATAATTATCAATCCAATTGTTGCCAAAGATAGATAAAATAACTATAAATCTCTCCGAGATTTTCTTTTATTGCCTATTGCAGATTTAATAAATTCTACATTACTGAATTTTATCGCTTCCTTCTCTTTTTAAATATTATTTTATAATATAGAAAATACAATCCAGGAATAACAAGAAGCGCAATTAAAACAATCTGAGAATCGAATCCGGCCAAAATCATTATCTCCTAATTCTTTTTTTAAAGAATTTTCTTAAGGGGGGGTCTCGTAATTTTCATCAGATAAAATCTTTATAAAATCTATTTTCAATTTTATTAGATTTAAAATCAATTGTGACTCATTATTTGATACAATCTCTGTGTATTTTTTTTTGAAATACAGGATCGGATGTATCAACAAGAATCTGTTGTCCTGTTTCTTCATCTTCAAGCTGGATTAATCCTATTTCTGGAATTTCTTGCTCACGTAAATCAGAGATTTTTAATATAATGACATCATGTTTTCTCCTCAATATTTTTAACGGTTTTAGATAATCATTTGAATCAAAAAAATCCGAAAGTATAAACAAAATACAGCGTTTTTTTAGAATTTATGAGACTTGAACGAGTGTTGTTTTCAAGTTAGTAGTCTTTGATTTTGGTTGGAAAGAAATGATTGAGCTTAGAATTTGCAGGACATGTTTTCTCCCCTTTCTTGCAGGAATAAATTTTTCAATTTTATCAGTAAATAAAAAAATACCAATATTATCATTATTTCTCAGTGCTGCAAACATCAAGCTTGCTACAATTTCTAATGCTTTTCTTTTTTTAGGAATTTTATTTCCAAAACTTCCAGAACTGGACATATCTAAAAGAAAATATACTTGCAGATCTCGTTCTTCAACAAATTCTTTAACGTAAGGTTGATTGTATCTAGCAGTAACATTCCAATCTATAGAACGTATATCGTCTCCTGACCTATATTCTCGAAGTTCTGAAAATTCAATACCTTGTCCTTTAAATGTGGAGTGATAATTTCCTGTGATTAATCCATTCACTAAATGTTTTGTAGAAATTTCTAGTTTTTTGATTTGTTTTAGAATTTCTTGTGTTTGATTCATTGGATCACTTTTAGATGATTATAACAACACCTAAGGGACAGGGATTTTCTCTAGAATAGTTTTAATTATTTGATCACTAGTAATATTTTCAGCTTCTGCATCATAGGTAAGAAGAATTCTGTGTCGTAGTACATCATAGACAATATCTTGAATATCTTGTGGAATTACGTATCCCCTTCCATTAAGAAGTGCATTGGATCTTGCACCCACCGTGGGCCAGAGAGAAGCCCACGGTGATGCACCATACTCTATCTTATTGTCAATATCAAGGTCATAATCTTCCGGATGTCTTGTCGCGTCAACAATCTGTGCTACATAGTCACGAATTTTTTGATCGGTATAAATTCGGTGATTAAATTTTTGAATTTCTATTAATTGATCAGCAGAGATTGTTTTTTGTATTTTAACATCAATGCCTTCTGTGAATCTATGAATAATTTTTGATTCTTCATCTTTTCGAGGATATGAAATCAACAGTTTAAACATAAATCGATCAATTTGTGCTTCAGGTAGCCTGTAGGTACCTTCTGATTCAATAGGATTTTGGGTAGCCATAACAAAAAATGGTTCCTTAAGTGGAAACGTCTCGCCTTGTATGGTTACTTGTTTTTCTTGCATTGCTTCTAATAATGCTGATTGTACTTTTGGAGGGGCTCTGTTTATTTCATCCGCTAAAACAAAATGAGAAAAGATTGGTCCTTTTACTGTCCTAAATGAGGTAGAATTATGATCGTAAATTTTGGTTCCAATGATATCTGCAGGCAATAAATCAGGAGTGAATTGTAATCGCACAAAATTGGAATCAATGCATTCTGATAATGTCTTAATCAATAAAGTTTTGGCAAGACCTGGAACTCCCTCTAATAATACATGACCTTTTGACAACAATGCCAATATTAATTTGACAATGATTTTATCTTGACCTACAATTACTTTACTAATCTCATTGTGTACATTAGAAAGAAGTTGGCAATATTGTTCGGCTTTCCGGTTTAGCTCTTCAATTTCTGGATTCAACATATCAGTCATCATACTTCTTCAATTTCTGGATTCAACAGATAAGATCCATTAATTCAACTACTGCCATTGATAATGGACTTGAATTGTTTCATCTTTTTGGATAGTAATATTATCTTGATAAACTAAGAAATTCACTTTCTGGATATCCCATACATCTAGGAATAATTTCTGCATATTCTTCAAATCATATGGAATATTTGCATTTAATCTTATTATGCTAAGTAATCTCTTCTAACTATGGATTAAGGGCCTGGGCCGGGATTAGTATCCTAGGTTCGAATCCTCTTTTTTATAGAATTCATAAATGACTTTAATAAGAATTACGAAATAATCTTTACTTTTTCTAATTATTTAATTATGAATCCATTAAGACAGACAAGAATTTTGAATCTAATAGCAATATTCAAAATAATTTTGTAAAGTGAGATTCAGATTAGAATAGTGGAGACAGCAAGCAAATATTTCAATGTTAATTCAGAACCATTAAGAGATACAATATAACTACAAATAAGTATATCTATAAATCAATAAAAAAATAATTATATATAGTATGTAGCAATTTCATCTATAAATTATTTTGTAAAGAAATTTTCTTTTATCATAGAATAGAATCCTCAAAATATTATCTAGTCTCCTTTTTCTTTTGACAAAAAAAATAATAATTTAAATTTAATTAATTTTTTTATTTTATAATCTGAAATTCATCCAGAACCTTGTGTTTTTTCTTGTTATCAATAAAAGTTCCTTTTAATATGTTTTTGTTATTATCATTATTATCTTTTTTTTCTATTGATATATTCAGTATTCCAAATTTTCCATCTTCTCTAGCAGCAGAAAATGGTTTACCTTTTGAGACCATCATACTCTCTGCTCCTCCAGTACCAACAGTTACAAAGATTGTACCGTCTGGATTTTGAAATGTATTGGAATCTTTAATTTTATCCTTTTCGCTTATAATTGGTTTATTTTTGTTATCGTCATTAAAAGTAATAGGATACATTCTTTCATAGACGTGGTGATGTCCTTGGAGGGCTAAATCAACATTGTACTTGTCAAAAAGAGGATGGTATGCTTTACGAAAGCCTGTCTCATCTGGCATACCTCCACCAGAACTATATGCCTGTCTATGATAAAATACTATAATCCAGTCTATCGATGGATCTTTAGAATATTGTTCCAAATCTTTTTCAGCAAATTTATATTGTTTGGAGCCTTCGTCATATGGGATTTCAGTAGATAAGGCTAAAAAGTGAACGTTCTGATAGTTAAATGAGTAATATTGCTTTTCTAAATGAAAGAATTTCATATAATCAAGTTTTTTAGACGATTCACTTTCATGATTTCCAAAGGCAATTTTTGTCTTTTCTGCTATTGGTTTTATTATCTTAAGCCAACATTTTGCACTACTATCATATGATAAATCTCCAAGAGCCAAAACCAATTCTGGATTCTGATCAATTATATTTTCTACAGTATCTTTTGCTTGAGAAGTACAAGCCCAATCACCAGCAGCAGCAAAGTTAAAATCGGAATCACCGTTTGAACTTTTTTTTATTGTGGAGTCAACATTTAGTTGTGTAATGTGTTTAATTTCTTTGATATCTTCACTATTTTTCTTCTGATAGTCATCTATATCTGTTGTAATGTTCTCTTTTTTTACTTCAAATCGTGTCAAATTCATGTTATTTTTTCCATTAGTTTTATTATTATTATTAACTTGTTTAGAATCATTAATACTATTTTTTGTCTCAAGAGCATAAGTTTTTAGTATAGAGATTGGACTAATAGACCAATTATTATATAAACTTTTTTTTAAAATGAAAATGTTACTCATTAATAATAAAGAAAAAAATATACTTGTTATAAATAAAGTTAGAATGTTAAACTTTGAAATCTTCAATAGGACTATCAATCAAGATATTTTTTTCATTTATTTCAATGTTTCTATTATTACTAATTAGTAGAGTTCATGATTATTAATATTCTATATCGATATAAAGAAATTTTGATTAATAGATTAATTATAATAGTAAAATCAGAAATAATTGAATCCAATATAATGAGATTATTAAGTAATAAGTTAAATTTAAAAAACTAATCCAATAGTTAATTATCTTGATACAAAATGGAATTAATTTAAGAAATGAGAGTGATTATATTAGAACTTATTGTTAAAAGATAGATATCGAATTATAGACTATTCTAGAAAAAGTTGTAAAATTATTTTAGTATAAAATTATATAAAAAAAATATAGAGTTTGATCCTAAATTGAATATATACCTAATATACAATTTATATCCTATGCAATATTATTCAAGTATAATTTTATTTAGAAATAAGGGATATATAAAATATAGTATTATCACAGACAAAAATTTTATTAAAGAAAAATATAAACAGAAAATATTATACCTAATCTGATTCCAGATTAAATAATATGAGATAGAATTAACTTGAAAGTTTACATTTTTCCAATTATGTTCCTATTTGCTCTCCTTATGACAATGATAGTATTTGATACTGATATGGCCTTTGCCAAAAAAGGAGGTTCCAAATCAAAGAACATAATTGAATTGTGTTGTACATGGGAGGATTCTTTAAAGGATGGTATTCTAACATTTTCTATTGAGAATGGAGGATCAGATTTAGCCAAAATTGTAAAACTAGCTATTAATGATTGGGAAAAAGCACTAGACGGCCTAATACAATTCAAATATGTAAAGATGCTTCCGACGCAGATATTGAAATTGACTTTAAAAAAGGTAAAGGAAAAAAAGTTGGAAAAACTGTAACATATTTTGATTATTATGGATTTATTAATTTTGCAGAAATTTCAATCTCTAAAAAATCGTATGACGTTACATTAGATACTGATACCTTAAAACATGTAGTAAAACATGAAATAGGACATGCTCTTGGTTTAGGACATGCAAATTTTAAAAATACATTAATGTCGCCTAACGTAGATGAAATCATAACAAAAATACCTGCTTGTGAATTGGCTTCTGTAAAGTATGCTAATCATTGGAAATTTATTGATAATGATGATTCTCCTTCTCCTTTAGATGAAGAAGGCTTTAAATGCAAGAAAAAATAACTTTCAAAAGATACAAGAATTAGCTACATTTTTGTATTTGTCTCAATAGGATGTGAATCAAATTTGACCTAAAAAAAGGGATTTGAAGCCTCAGTTTGTCAGTTATATTAGAATTTGAAGTGATAATAACATATGTATGATTGGTATTGTTTATATATTATATTAGGGAATTATTGGAATTTTATTTCATGAAATAAAATTATAATTATTAACTTTTGAATATTATATTATGTTTAGAATTTAGTTATAATGTGAAATGTTTCTTTTTCTCTGAAAAAAGTCAAGTTACGGAATATCTATATTATTATGTTTTATTTCTGCTCAAATACAATTTCATTTTTTCATCCTTACTATTAATTAAAGCAACTGGCATAGATTCAGAATTGTGAGATATACCAAAATTTCCATTTCTATCAATAGTAATTATTCCGCCAGTATTTTTTCCAAATCTTTTAGTCAATAAGGAAATTGATTTTTTACTTGCAAAAGAAGCATTCCTCCCTTTCATTAGATCACAGGCATATTTACAAAGACATAGTCTCATTATAAATTCTCCATGGCCTGTAGCACATGCAGCTCCTAATTTATTGTCTGCATATAATCCACTTCCAATAACTCCAGCATCTCCTATTCTCCCAGACATCTTTAGCCATCTGCCGCCAGTAGATACAGCTGCAGCAACGTTTCCCTCTTTATCACTAGCTACCGAACCAACTGTATCATAATATTGACTATGATGATCACTTGATGAAGTGGATATTTTATTGTTATCTTTTACATCTTGATTTATGTTCCTTATTAATGTATTATATATTCTTAATTTTTTTTTGTTAATCTCAAATTGATTACTATGCATATTTAATTTTCTAGCAAGTTTAACAGCACCATCTGATACTAACATTACATGATTAGTATGATCCATAACATATCTTGCTAATTTTATAGGATTTGTTACCCCTTTTAACATTCCAACTGAACCTGCAGATATGTCTTTTCCATTCATAATTGAAGCATCCATTTCTACATTTTTATCAATTGTTAGGCATGAACCAAGACCGGCATTAAAACTTCCACTACTTTCCATACTCACCACTGATGCTTCAACAGCATCAATTGCACTATTGTTTTTTTTTAATAAATTGAATCCATCAGAAATTGAATCTTTAAGAGATTTTTTTATTGTTTCTGCTGATTTACTTGGACTCTTTATTCTTTTAGTTTTTATTCCTCCATGGATTAATATCCCATAATACTTTTTATTATTAGTATTATTATTTTGTATCATAAACAATAATTCCTTATTTCTTATACTCAAATAAACTTTTAATGTTCTATTGACAAATAATTTATCATAAAATATATAATTTTAGCTATAAATTATACTTTAATATTATAGGAAACTTATTTATCTTAGTTATTATATACTTACAATTAAAAATCTAGATTATAAAAAAAATTTAATTTGATTCTATATCTATCCTTCAAATTTTTAGTTTGATAATTAAAATGTAATAATAAAGATTTTATTTATAAATAGTTTCAATAACAAATAAACTCTATTTCTAAAAGTTTAAAATATATATATATTTTAGATAAGAAAATATCTACTTAAACATTAATTTATCTTATATATATAAAATTTTGAACATGCATTCTATTTTTTAATAAATAATTTTTCAATTAAATATTATAATGAATGTTACAATACAGTCTTTCGAATTTGTAAATTTTGTTCTATTATTTTCATTTATTTTTTAATTCACCTACTTTTTTTATTTTTAAGAGTGAATCCAATTAGAGAACTAATATCACAATGGGGCCAGTGGGATTTGAACCCACGACCGCCAGCGCCCCAGGCTTATACCTTCATATTGAAGTTGGTATCCTGGACCAAGCTAGACGATAGCCCCTTTTTAATCAAATAAACCATTACCTTTATTAAATGTAGATCATTCTTTTATTAATTAATTTAATTAATTTCTTTTTATACTGCTTTCATCTTTCTAAAAGATAACATTCCAAATAATGTAGTTATAATAGCAGAACCAAATAAAAGCAATAAATCATATTCAAATGAATAAGTTGCTATCCCTAGTATTGAATTTCTTAGAGCATCTACTGCATATGTTGCTGGGTCTACTATTGTTAGAAATGATAACCAATCAGGTAAATTATCTAAAGGAAAAAGTGCCCCACTTAGAAAGAATAGGGGAAAGACAACAAAGCTTACAATCATCTGAAATCCTTCTAGACTATGCATACGACTTCCAAGTCCTAGACCTAAAGCAGTAAGTAAAAAAGATAATACAACAGAAACAAAAATTATCTGTAATAGCGAGATCACTGAATATTCAATTCCAATAAATAAACCTATAATTAGTAACATAAAAACTTGAATCATTGAATTGGTCATGCCTCCAATTGTTTTACCAATAAATATTGTTTCTCGACTTATTGGTGCTACCATTACACTTTTTAGAAAATCGAATTTTCTATCCCATATTATATAAGCTCCATAAAAAACAGATGTAAAAATAATTGACATACTTATTATACCTGGAAAAATAAATTTTTGATAATTCACATCTATTGATAATGTTGTAGTAGATCCTAGACCTGAACCTACTATAAATAACCAGAGTAATGGTGTAAATAATGATGCGACTAGCCTGCTTCTTTCTCTCATGTAAACTTTGAATTCACGTAACCATATTGCATATACATTTAAAAAATGATTTACCAGTTTACTAGATATAAATTGATTGTTGTTGATCATCTTCTTTTATTAATTCGACTCTTTAAATATATAGCAGATTATTATATACTAAAATTATTATTATGATGATAATATTTCTTGTTATTTTATTATTGTCTATCATATTGTGCATATCGCTCCATAAATCCTCCCTCTGGCTCTTCATTAATTGTTCCTTTAGTAAATGTCTGAAAAACATCATCCAAAGTTGGTTGTGAAAATTCTACAGATTCAACATTATCTATGGATTTTAATACTATTGGTAGATTATAATTAATATTGTCCACATGTAAAATGAGTAATATCTTTTTATCTTCAACAATTTGTTTTTGTTCTATTTTCTTTACAAATTCAAATGATTTTAAAATCTTTATATTTTTTGTTAATGTTTCAATATTATTATTATGATTATTTGTATTATTATTTGTTGATTTAAAGTATAACTTGATAATATCTCCAATATATTTGCTGGAATTATTATTAGTGTTATACTTTATCCTAAGCTTTAGTTGTTTGGGAGTATCTATAGCACTTATTTTACCTCTATTAATAAAGCCAATTCTATCACATAGCAGTATCCGCTTCTTCCATATAATGCGTTGTCAAAATGATTGTAATTTTTTCTTCTTTAACCAATTTCTGAATATAATTCCACATTGACTTCCTACTATTGGGATCAAGACCTAAGGTAGGCTCATCTAAAAACATAACTTTAGGTTTGTGAATAAGACCCCGAGCAATTTCTAATCGTCTTCGCATTCCACCAGAGTATTTCTTTACAATGTCGTCTTTTCTTTCATATAATCCAACTAATTTTAATAATTCTGTAATTCTATTAATCCTTAATTCTGATGGGACGCCATATAAATATGAATGAATCTTTAGATTTTCAAAACCAGTTAACATATCATCACTACTGGGTGCCTGAAATACAATTCCTATATTTTTTCTTACTTTTGACGAATCTTTTACAATATCATAGCCATTAATTTCGGCCGTACCACTTGTTGGTTTCAGGAGAGTAGCCAACATATGGATTATTGTTGTCTTTCCTGCACCATTTGGTCCAAGTAAACCAAAAACCTCACCTTCATGTATGTCTAATGAGACATGATCAGCAGCTATTATTTTATCAAATTTTTTGGTAAGGTTTTTTATGATAATCAAAATTAAACGTAATAATTCTATTCCTGTCACATGTATTAATCTTGTTGATTTCTTTATTGAGTAGAACAAAACTAACTATTAATATATCTTCTAATCTTATAGAGTAAGATAAAAACTATTAATATATAGATCCTGAAACATTCTGTTAGTTAGTCTCATTTTCAATTATATTCTACTATGAAATCAATAATAATTATATATGTCTCAAGTCTGTATTCTAAATTTTTTTGGATGATAAATTAAAAATTTTGATTTCTTTTCCAATCAATAATTGATTAGTTATATATAGTATCTATTAAAAGAAGTTTTTTTTTCAAAAAGTATTTAATGCTATTTGATATCTGTATAAGAAATCAAATTGGATCTTTATCTATTTTTGTTTGAATCAGATAATAAAAAATTGAATTTTCAAAGTCTAAGAAAGATAATAACACTATTACTCCTTCTACATATTCATCAATC
>CAWIYT010000193.1:0-5393 GCA_963840085.1 uncultured Nitrososphaerales archaeon | reverse complement strand
GTCTCCTGATTTACAGATCTCATTATTTTTAGTCATATTATTGATATTTAATATAAAATCATGATCGCTAAAAGTTTGAGCACTTGCATTTGTAGTTTCAAAAACAATATCTGGAACTTGTGCACTTGCTTCTTCGTTTGAATAAAATAAAGATAGACCTATTGTTAAAATAACACTCAAGAAAAGTTTATCCAACACACACAAGTTTAATTAGAATCTAATAAAGATATTAAAATTACTAAATTGTTCCTCGGTTCCTGTCATTCCACGTATACACTTTATACCGTATCTCGTTCTTCTGCTCACTACTACTTGGTTTGTTCTTACTTTATCCAAACTTCTGGTCTTGTTGCCCACATTTATCACATTTACCACGATAACTTGTCATATTTAGATTGCATAAAATAGGATAAATACAATATATTTATAAACAGATTGAGTTATAATATTATTATAACAATGAATAATCAAATTATCAAGAACAGAAATCAATTAACTAAAAATAATATCAATATTCAATCTTCTGAATCTTTGGAAAAATTTATTAAAAGTGTCACTGTTAGAAATAAGAAAACTGCAGTACAATATAATTTTCGAATTGTATTATTTGAAAAATTTGTAAAAGAAAAATATGGAATTAACTTAGACGAATTAATTCAAAAAATAAAAACAACAACAGAATATGTTCCTTATGATGTTTTAAATGATTATTGTATATTTTTACAAAATAACTATAACATAGCATCAATAACATTTAGAGATAGAATAATAACTGTAAAGAACTTCCTTGAATATAATGACATAGAGATAAACCCAAGAAAATTTAAACTAAAAGTAAGATATCCAAAAACTATATCCAGACACAAAGAAGCAATAGATAAAAAAGATATCATCAAAATTTTAAATGGATGTTCTGATTTAAGACTAAAAACATATGTAATGTTATTGGCATCAACTGGTCTGAGAGCAACAGAGGCACTATCTATTCGTTTAAAAGATTTGGATATTATTTCTGAACCTGCTAAATTAATAATAAGAGGAGAATATACAAAAACAAAAGTTGATAGATATGTTTTTTTGACTAGAGAAGTAAAAGAGCAAATAAAAATATGGTTAGATTATAAATATAGAACACGAAGGATTTGTTATAAAGATAAAGAAACCGAGAAGAGTATAACTGAATATAGAACTCCTGAAAAGAAACCTTATGGATTAATTTTCTCTATAAACCAAACTGATAAAACAAAACCAGAATTATTATATAAGAATATAGGAGCAATTTTTGCAAAAACCTTAGATAGAATAGGAATGGGAAATAAAGAAGATGAAAATGAAAGAAGACGAAAAATTACTTTACATTCCTTTAGACGATTTGTAAAAACTACAATTTCAGATTTAGGATATTCAGACTATTCTGAATGGTTTATTGGCCATTCTGGTTCTACATATTGGAGAAAAAAAGATAATGAAAAAGCAGAAATATTCAAAAAGATTGAACCATATTTGACTTTTCTAAATATTCAGCAATTAAATAGACAAGGAGCAGATTTAGAAACGAAGATTGAAGAGTTACAGGATATCAATCAAGTATTAAGAGAAAAAGACAAAATGAAAGAAGATGTTATTGCAAATTTATCAGATAAACTAATTATGTTATCAGAAAGATTAGATGCAATAGAAAAATTAAATAGATAAGGATAATTTAATAGTCATAGACTAATAAAATTGAGCACTGACATAGAAGGCTAAGAATGTTAATGAAAATTTTCTTGACAGATTATTCTAACTCTAAGAATCTCATTACATTCATGTATTTTTAGTTCGGTGGAATCATATGGAAATTTCAATACAATCCCATTTAGTATTTTAATTTTAATGAAATTCATTTCATATTGATTAGTATATTAATTCAAAATTACTACTAGTAGTTATTTTTTATAGGTAAGGTAAAAGTAATTGTTGAGCCTACACCTTCTTTATTATTGGTAGCCCAAATCCTTCCACCATGCATTTCAATTATACTCTTGGAAATAAATAATCCTAAACCAGTACCACCTGTCAGTGTTTTAGTTGCAAATTTTGTAAAAAGTTTTGGCAATACTTCGTGATGTATTCCAGTTCCTGTATCTTTTATGCAGACAAGAATTTCATTTTCTTTTCGTTGAACAACAACAGTAATACTACCTTCCTTAGTAAACTGGATAGCATTCTTTAACAAGTTATGGATAACTTGACAAAGCCTATTTCTATCAGCCTCTATAATTATTGCATTGATTTCAGATGATTCATAAATTAATTTCAAGTTCTTTTTATATTGTATAATTTGTTCATATTCTTTCAAGATATCTATTATTAGGTCTTTCAGATTGAATTTTTCTTTATTTAAAGAGAGAGAGCCACTTTCAATTTTTGCAACATTTAAAATATCTTCTGCAAGTTTCATTAGTCTATTCGAATTTCTAATAATAACATCAAGAATCTCTTCATCTTTTTCTATGGTAGTATTTCTTTCTCGAAGTAATTCACAGAGTCCAAGAATTGGTTGTATAGGAGTTCTCAACTCATGTGCTGCGATATTTATAAATTCATTTTTTAAATGGTCTTTGTATTTTAGTTCTTCATTTGCTTTTTCAAGTTCCTTTATTAATTCTTCTTGTTTTTTGATATTTTTTATATAGTTCACCATGTTATTGAAGGAATTACTTAGAAGTGAAAGTTCATTTTTATTATGATTATGATTACCTTGTTTTTGAGTTCTTATTACATTCAGCTTGTCTCGATTTACGTCATATATTATAGAACTTATTGAGAGTATTGGTTTTAGTATCTCCTTACTTAAGTAAAACGCAAAACCTCCAGTAACTAGAATTATCACAATTGTAAAGATTTGTTGAATAAACAGTGAATATTCTAAATTACTTTTTAAATAATCACCCAATTTCATAACCAAGAGATTTGATGAATCTATTAAAGAGATTGCTTCTTTGTCTAGTAACGACACTGCTTCAATTTTGTCTATGGGTACTTTGGAATTAGTTGACTTGATTATATTATTCGCTATGTTTGTTTTAATTGAAATCCATTTCTGATAAATCTTGTTCCAATCATCTAAAAACTCTCTCGGTAAAGGTTTTAAATCTATTCCTGTTACTATGCTTCCACCTTGTCGTAATGTAAAGATATTCGATTCCAATTGATTCATTGCCGAGTTAACTGTAGAACTTGCTTTAGCTTTAGTGTTACCTTCAATAAACAGATATTCTGATACATGCAACATCAAATTAGATGTAAGGAAACGATTCTTTCCTGCAATATTTATTGAATTTCCCAAATATGTCATTTGTGATTGATAATAAGAAACTATAACAAAATTAGTAATAACCAAGCTAATCAGAATAAAAAGGAATATTGTTATTTTAGAACCTATTTTAGAACGAATAAAAGTGTTAGCATAATATCTTGCCACGATTAAATATAGACCTAATAATATATATAGAAAATTACATAGTTAAATGAAAATTATTGAAAATTCATAACATTAACCAATAATATGTATTTATCTATATAGTCTAGTAAATTAACCATTTATACTCCTTAGCAACATTATTAATGCATCATTATAATTTATTCTTATCAGTTATTCAATAAATCATTAATTATTCTAATAAATTCTTTATTTTCTATTGGTTTTCTAATAAAAGTGTATACTGGAGTAAACTTGGAGGCAATATCAAATAAAGTTTCATTCGCTGTAAAAAAACATATTTTCACATTCATATCCCTTTTTCTTATTTCTCTATATAGTTGCATTCCATTAATATCTGGAAATTGTATATCTAGTATTATTAAATCATAAAAGTTGGATTTAAATTCATCAAGTGCTATAAGAGGATTGTAATAATAATTTACCATAAATCCATTAGTTTCTAAAATTACCTTTAATACAAAACACATATCTAGCTCATCATCAACTACCAATACCCGTTTTTTATTATCTAAAGTAATAGCATAATATTATACAATTACTATAAAATATTTGCTATTGAATTAATTAGATTTTTATAGACCTTATAAATTACTCAACAAGAAAAATATATACCCTTCAATTTAATATCGTACCTTCCGTTTCTTAGTATATGAAATTTTATTCAATACATCATGTATTATCTCTCGTATCGCTGTTTGGTCTAAATTATCTATCTCATTTGTTATAGTCGCACGTTTAGCAATAAACTGATATCTTTTAAAAAGTTCTTTTTCCATTTGTGCCATTCCAACTTTTTTTAAAAGGTCAATCTGATTTTTGGCTTTTTATATACTTCCTTTCTTATCTCTATATTTCTTTTAATATTTTGCACAGATGACAAATTACAATAAATAACAAGTTTGAGTCAAGAGGCATAAATTCGGCAAGCTAATACGATAGGCTAGTATGATAGAAAAGAATATGTTGCCAAAATAAGCTTCGAAAAGGAATAAATCATGCTGTCAAGATACACTGGTTTTAACTATCACATTTTTTACTAACAAGATGGAGACGCTAAAAATCCATACTTAGCACAATACTCCATCGTTGTTTCGGAAGTGGCACCTGTTAAAGCGTCATGCACTATAATGAAAACTAACATACCGATAAAAAATATGCTGAACCCAAGAACATAGTACGATAGCAATAGTAGATAACGAAACACCAGTTTCTTTACCGAAATTTATATCAGCTCAAAAACTATTAGAAGATAAATTCATTCTTGAATTTTCAAATAATGATAAAAATATCAAGAAATAAGAAAAAGAACAATTGAACTAACAATAGGCGATATAGCTTGTTTTGTTAAACCTCATTCAGATTTTGTTTGTGATACTATTGTCAGAGGTATATTGCCAAAACGTCATAATGGTCTTGAATCTCCTACTGTATATGTATTGGTAACTGATAACAAATTTGACTTTTACAATATAACAGAAATAGCTGATAAAAAATATAAGATATTAGATAGAGCATTAAAAAATATAATAGTAAGAAGGATTTTCACAATACATCAATTGGCACATTTTTTGATAAAAGAATTGGAAAAAGATTTAGAAAAATACAAATCCAAATTATTGATTATAACAGGTGACTTTTTCCTTTCAGACCCACAAATTACAAAAGAAGACAAAGACTGGTTATATCCTCAAATGATACAAGCAATCAAAAAGGTTAAAGATTCTATTATTCTTGTCTTTTCTCCTACGAGATTGTCAAATTTAATGAATTATGGATAATGATAAGAAAAGATGAATAGCTAAACTTTGTCAAAAGACTAATTTATTATTAAATATAGTGAACCCGAGAAAACTACGGGCCCGTCGGGAGTAATACCGATAGCGGTTCTAAAAGTAGGAGTCCAATG
>CAWIYT010000192.1:0-5627 GCA_963840085.1 uncultured Nitrososphaerales archaeon | reverse complement strand
TGAAAAAGATAATGAATAAAGTATAATCAATCAATCCAACAAAAACAACTTTTTTCTTTTAAATTTTTTTTAGTTAATTATGATATTAATTTTTATAAATTTGTTTAGATGAATATTGTGGTCATATAATAATAGTAAATAATAACGTACATTCATCGAATGTACTATAAATTATAGTATTCAACTAATATAGAGATAATGAAAAAATTATACTATGTTTGAGAATTAAACAGTTTCATTAGAATATTATTGGATCGTTTTTTTAAATATTTCGAAAAAATAATAAACATAATTCATGGATAATTATTTAACCAAAAACTCGTTACTAAGTAGTTACTATTATTTTATTTTTAGATACTAATACATTCGACGAATGAACCTGAAAATTTAAATTATCCAAATCTAATTAGAGATACATAGGATACTAAAGAGAGGTTCGTAAATCTTTAAACATAATCCACACAAGGTTATCCAACTAGGTCGTGTTAGATAATCTTGTCTGGAGTTATTATTAAACATCGTAATTCAAATTAATTATTACTTTTAATTTTTTAAGTACTGTCTTATATGTTACATAACTTGTAGATAAAATATATGAATAATAAATAGCGTACATTCATCGAATGTACCACAAGACTATTAAATATTCTATAATAAAGTAAAACAGACAATTGGAAATTATCCGGTTGTTTAGTAGTTTCATTTCATGAGTGATTCCATAAGGATCACCTTGTTTCTATTCCTCGAATAATAATTGTAGAATGAATCAACCAAATTAATTTACCGACACTATTACTCATTCATTAAAATCTCAGTAATCTTGATTTATTGTAAAAAGTATCTGAATTGTTGCTGTATTTTCTTAACAACAAGATTAGTGCTCATCTTTATCATAAATGTATTTTGGTACAAGTTTAGAACAGACATATTTCGCATGTATTGAGAATATAAAATAAACACCAATTTTTTGAAAATATTCGAAGATTGTACTATAAAGTATATAAGAAAAAATCTATAGACAAACGTCTGTAAAATATAAAAAATACAGCATTATTGAAATTTTAAGCCTATCAGTGATAGCAGGCATTTTCAGTAATATTCCACTATCATATGCACAAAATGACACAATGTCAATGGGAAATACGACAGAAGCAGAAGAGGAGGAATATGCTACTACTAATGAAGCAGGCCATTCAGCAGCAGCAGAGAAGAAGAAGAAGAAGAAGAAGAAGAACATAATGAAACAACAAGTGTTGTGAGGGATTCAGTTACAGAATTATTAGATGGTCAGATTATTCCTGGAGGAGATTTTATTCATCTTTATGATACAACACCATATCACATTTTGAATGGACATTTAGCTTTGAAGGCTCCTTGTGAAGATGATAGTACTACTCCAATTCAAATCTTGATTGGTTCTGCTCCAAACATGACAGTAGCAGAACTTGAAAATATAGCTCCACTATCAACTCCAGGAGAACAATGTCTCTATCATGCTGATTTAATACCTGGCGGGAATGTAACAATAATAACAGATGTTGCACTAAAGAATCCTACAGAAGAAGATATAGAATTTCCACCAACTGCAACAGTTGTGATAGGCATAAATGAAATAACTAAAGGAGAGCATGGTCATTCTGATGAAAGTGAAGAAGAACATGCTACTACTGAAGCAGGACACGCGGAATAAGAAGAATAATATTACAAATAATTAATTTTTTTCATCATCTTTTTATTTCGATATTCTTTATGCTTTGAATAATAATAGATATAATGTAACTCGTAATTCATTTTATTCAGAATCAATGATCAAAAAATAACTGGTTAAATTCTACCATGATACACAAGCTATCAAAAGACGACTTAATCTATTATTATCAAATATATTGAACCCGAGAAAACTACTGGCCCGTCGGGAGTAATGCCCTACATATAGTGGGATTCTATTACATAGTATATATCTTTTTTTAATAGAAACTTAATTCAAAGTTGAATTTTCAATATTAAAAGTAATAAAATAATTTTCTGTTATTAGAATAAAAAAAACGAAATTTTAGGGCTGTATTGGTGAATTGTCATAGCATAATATAATTTAAAATTTATCGGAAATAAACATTTTTTTTACTTTATCATATTTGATAGAAAAGGCATATTTTTCTTCTGCGAATTTATTGAATTCTGTATCAAAACACAATGTATTCAAAACATAACCCATAACATCATTAGAAGAACTTTTACGACAACCTATATTGAAGTCTTTTAATTTCAAATATCTTTTCACAATATGATGTAATGATTCAAATGTTTGTTCTGGAGTTATAATTCTTATATCTTTTACTTTTTCATCTGCATCCCAAATGTCTTTTTTTGTTATTATAAGTATTATAATTTAAAATAAAGGTCATATTTTTTTTTTGTAAAATTATTGGTACAAATTAATAATTAAATATTAAATAACAAAGTTAATAGATAGACAAAATAATTGATAAAAACCATAGTCTTCCTTGTCCAACAGTATTCTTATAGATAGACTATGGCAGATGATATTAGGGCTGAAGTGTAATCGTGTTTGTTATTAACTTATTTAATAAATGGAGATAAAAGTAATTGATAGCAAGAATGAATTATAAATTGTCATAGCCTGAAATTCTAATGTTTATAGATCTAGGCTATGACAACGATTTGGTTTTTTGCTTATTTTAGCACTACAAAATTTACAGAAACACTATTTATCAATTTCTTACATTCTCAATACAGGTTTTGAAGATAACTTAATATTTTCTGTTATTAGCATAAAAAAAATAAAAAACGATAGAATTTTTTAAGTATGTGGGTCGGTGGATTGTCAAAACAAATCACAGTTGCGAAAGTGGTAGAATCCTCATCCAAATTATCTTCGATTACCTGGGCTATCCAACTGTCAAAACTAAGACTAGAATTATCAGCAACAGCCGAACCTGGGAGTATATTAGCAAAGGCAAAACTTCCACTTATGTTAAATCATCTGGGTCACAATCAGCAGTGTCTATTCCTGTACCAGAGCCCGCGGAGTTGTCTCCATCATCAGTCACGGAATATAAAGATGAAGCAACAATTTGATTTGGACTTTGTGTTCCGTTAGGACCAATAGGACCCTGAACGCATTGAATTCCTTAAGCACATGCTGGACCTACTTCACCTTGAGCACCTGTAACCCCTGGTGGACCTATTGGACCAGGTGGACCTTGTGGGCCGGGCGGACGCTGAGTTCCTGATCTATTGTTATCTTTTCTATCATTATCAAATTTAACATGATGACAGAATTCAACAGAACTTACAAAGAATCCATCAAAAGGTCCTGTTCTACACTCATATTTTTTATCGTCTGTTGGATATTGGCTATAATCACTATCGCCATATTTGTCATACTCTTGAGTCATAACTATATTTGAAAGAAAATTATTGATGTTGAGAAATGGGACTCCCGCTAACATTACCAGTGAACTTAGCAAAAATCCAAAATTGCTGACTTGTATATACTACATTTTTGATAGTTGAGATATAATTGAAGTGCTTAGGTACATTTGCTATCATAGTATTACTAAATTAGAATAGTGAATGTCTATCGTGAATTTCATTTGTTAATTATACTTAGTAAATCAGTTTCTGAAAATAATATAACATTAAATACTAATTAATTTTCGGTATTTGTATTTCTAGCTTTTTTCTCTCATTTAGTTTACTTTTTATTTCTAAATTAAATTAGGTAATCTATCAGCCAAGTCAAGTATTTCTTTTATTTTTTTATTATCAGCTCCAGCTTCTATGAATGACCAATAAAAGCTAGTAAAATTAATAAATACTGTCCTAATTCTTGATTAATAATTACTGATTGATGCAATCCATTAAGACCTAAATAAGTTAGATATATTTTCTCTACATCTTTTGGATCTAAATCTAATTCAATAGCAACTTCAATTGGAGTTTTATTATTGGAGAATCGTTCCAATATATCAATTAACTATTTTAATAATTTAATATATATTTACAAATAATTAGTCAATTAATAATATATTTGTCCTCTTATTTCACCTTCAGGATGATCACGGCTTTGAACATATACATATGATTCACCAGATTCAATTAATCTAATTAATTCGCCAAATGACGAGTCTTTTAAGGGACCTTCCATATTTTGTTCTTCTAACACTCCTTCAACTGACAAACCTGGTCCTTCTCTACAATGTCCTTCTTTTATTTTTTCATTACATAATGATAAGACAGTAGGTCCATCATGACCTGGTGTGCCTAGATGTATTTGAATTATTTCAACATCATCACCTTCTAAATAACTCATACCTTCCACAAATACTTGATATGATAATTCACCAAGATAAGGGTCTATTGACAAATAAACTATACCGTGTGAATCTAACTCATAATCTCCTCTATCTTGAGATACAATTTGATATGGATCTAGGGGAGCAACAAAGTTATTTCCACCATAATTATCAAATGCATCAACATCTTGATTAGGAATGTAAAGGGATCCAAATATAATAAAAGAGATCATAGGTACAGTTGATAAGAAAATTTTTAGATTCATATTTCCTTATTAAATTTAAGATATATCAGGAATTCGAAAGATCATCTAGTTATATGATATTGGGATTTGGATACATAATATTATAAAGTATTATAATATATAATAAAATATAATTAAAAGAAAAGTTTGTTTGTTATTGAACAATATTATAGATCTCTAAAATAATCTTAATTAAAACACCAAATCATTAGATATAATTTGTATAATTGGAAAAGTGAGAAACTTTTTATGTTACTGTTTTTAATTTTTTATAAAATTATTGGACTACTCTAATGAACTTTGATAGGCAATAACCAATTTTTGTTATAGGTTAGTTTTCTTACTTTATCCGGCAGTGTTAAGTTAACGATTTAGATTTAGCTATGAACATTCTATTTCTAATCTAGTATGCGAATTCGATTTGAGAGAAATAGAACATACATAATTGTAGTAATGTATTCTTTGTATTTGTACTTTCTTGGTTTGACTTTTAAGAAAGACATCCAAGGCATTAGTCATCTTCAAGGACAATAGAAGAAGTCATGTTTCTGTTTGGAACTGGATTCAAAGGTTTGCAGAATATCCAATTTACAAATGTAAAAGAATATCTGCATTCATAATAGATGAAACTGTTATTCAAATTGGTAGTCAAAATTTCTGGTTATGGTTTTGTAAAGAACCATACAGTTCTGTGCTTGGAATCTACATTTCAGAGGTGAGAAATATGCTTGTTGCTGAAAAATTCATTAGATCTCTTGTTGCAATATATGAAAGATACCCTGTTTATAATGATGGTGGTACATGATATGATGAAGCAGGTAATATACTAAAATTGAAACACTATTTACATTCACCATTAGAGAAAAGTCTAATGGAAAGGGTCAATCAATATTTCAAAGACAGAACTGAGAATCTTGATGACTATTATCAATGTGTCAAAAATGAATGTAATCTATTTCATGTACATAACTGGATACAATTCTTTGTATCTATGTATAATGATATGATATCTAAGAAGAATTATATCATTAACGAATTGAATGACAGAGGTGAATATATCTTA
>CAWIYT010000191.1:0-30656 GCA_963840085.1 uncultured Nitrososphaerales archaeon | reverse complement strand
TCCTTGGTTTGCACCAAATATTAAGAGAATACCCCATCCAGAAATAACCATAGATGACTTTATATTTTTTTCATAACCTACAGTCTTAGAAATATTCCAAAAAACAGCTGCAAAAGTTAATCCTCCGATTGGTTTACTTAATGATAGAAAAGTTGTTAATATAATAGAAACAGTAATTGGATCAATTGTTAAATACGATATGAGGATATTAGTAAATATAATCTGATAAATGTAATTTATTAAGAAATAAACAAGAGGTATAGATAATAATATCCAATATGCTATAACATTAAATTGACTTCTCTCTCTATAATAATTCATTAATAATGCTGTTGTAATCCATATGCTAATAAATGACAAAATAGTAGATGCTTTGTAAATATTATTCAAAATTTCAAACCGACCAACAGAGAGGTCTACCGTACCACCAATGAATTTTCGTATTTCATCAGGTCTATCAAATAGCTTGATAACTGTAATAGTTGCTGTCATTACTAAATTAAATGCTATTAATAACATCGATATAAAATAGAGAAAGATAATTAAACCTTAACAATAGAAATATCAATTACTACAGTAACAATCAAACTTAACATAATGAAGAAAAATATTTTATTTCTAAAAGATCTTTCATCATGTATGAGCAAATTTAATTAATAAACAGAGAAGCCAAACATAATCTTTTTGTATCAGTAGTTTTTTTAATTATAAATTGAAAATAATTTTTTTCAGTGTAATTTCTCTTATGACGTTATTGTCATTATTATCCTTGATATCATTTGCTGCAGGTGAGAATTCAGTTAATATTTTTCCTCCAGAAAGCAAACCGTACGGTTTGTCTTATGAACAGCATGTTAAGAACTTTTGGAAATGGATAATATCATTACCACAAGATAAGAATCCTTGGGCAGATCAAACAGGGAAAAACTGTGGTTTATTGGACAATTAGAGACAAATGCATCCGTTTTTTACCTGAGTGGTAATGGTGGCGGTAAATCTGATAGAACATGTAAAGTGCCAGCAGGGAAAGGTCTCTTTATACCAGTTTCACCAATGGAGATATCTGACAAGGAAGTTCCAAATACATCATTAGAGGATTTACACAAAATTGCGAAGAAAGATCAAGATAGTGTAACAAGTTTATACCTTAAAATAGACGATAAAGAATATACCCGTCAAGATCTTAGCAAGTATAAGAATACCTACAAGGACTTCCAAGTAGTGTTTCCCAAGAATGCAGTTTTCGGAGCGACTGAAGGTATTTCTAAGGCTGTGGGCGATGGCTATTATGTAATAACCGAACCGCTTGAAAAAGGCAATTACACTATTGTGTATAAATCAAGTTTGATATGTCCAGAAATAGAATGTATACAACCTAATTTTGCTCAAGACATAAACTATAAATTGATAGTTGAATGCTCAAAAACTTATGACATTTTAACTCATGTGCTCGTTGTTAATTAAATAGAAAAGTAAATTATCAAAGATAACTTAATTTTAGAAAATTTAGAAGATTTTATATAAAATTATTAGATAGATTTGCTTTAAACTAATATTAATGCTATATCTGACGCTTATATAATTGAAGTTCACAGTAAATAAAAAATTAGGAAATATTTAATATTAATCTAATATTTTAATAGATATATGTTTAGAGTTGATATCAACGCTGTGCCCGGGCGCTGTATCCTCGCTTCGTATCCCTACCTCGATAGACTTTATATTGATTCGTTATTAGTTCAAAAATAGAGAAATCAATAAAATAATAGATGGCTGTGTTAATTTGAAAATTCTATTTGCTCAAGATAATTATATATGTGTATTATTTGTCTATTTCACAACATAGAATATAATTACACATTTTTCTTTATATACTGACTAACTAAACTTCGTAGATATACTTTTAGCTAACCGTTATCTATAGACATTCAATAATTGAGAACGTCTAAACTAGATGTAGCATATAATAGAGAAAAAGATGCAGATGTAAAGGAAAGAATACTGCTTATTAGATGTATATTAGAAGACAAAAAGTACATAGAAGACGTAGCAAAAGAATTGCATAAATCCAGAGCATGGGCTTACAAGTGGTACAAAAGATATAACGAAGATGGATTAGATGGATTGAAAGATAAGGAAAGAAGTGGTAGACCTCCAGATGTACCAAAAGAGATAATGGTAAAGATACAAAAAGAACTAACAGATAGTAATACAGGATGGGATTTCAGACAGGTAATGGATCTTATTTACAACAAAACTGGAGTCAGATATCATGAGGTACATATTTATCGTCTATTACACAAATGGGGCTTCCAACCTAAAGTACCACAAAAAAGATTTGTAAATACTGCTTCAATAAAGGACAAAAAGAGATTCAAAAAAGAGTAAAACAGATTCTATCCAGGTTAAAAACGGGTTGGAATATCATTGTTCAAGATGAATCAATATTTGTTTATGATTACGTAGTAAGAAGAAAGAAATGGATTATCGTAGATAAAAGACCGATAGTAACAGTTACTGGTTCTCATAAAAAGACAATAGTATTTGGTAGTCTATCTCTTGAAGGTAAACAGTTATTCAAACAATATGATAAATTTAACAGCGATACATTTGTTGATTATTTAAAACAGATACATAAAAAATTTGGTAAATGTATTATATTTGTTGATAGAGCAACTCCTCACTGTTCCAAAATCACCAGAAAGTTTCTTGATGCGAATAAGGATACCATCAAACTAGAATATTTTCCAGTTGGATCTCCAGAATTTAGTGCAGTAGAGGAATGCTGGAGACAAGGAAAATATAATATTCTTTCTTGTTATTACGATACATTTGATTCTCTAAAAGAAGTAATTTCTAGTTACTATAGAACCAGAAAGTTTAATCTAAATATCGTTCAATATCTCACTAGAAAAATAGATTAACGAAATTATGTTACAACAATAATAAACAATGAGTTTAAAATTAAGTTAATTGAGGTGAACACTGCTTAACTAAGTAGAAATATCAATAACTCTGGTATTTTATACCTCGTCATGTTATAGTAAGATGAGGTCGTTATACTAAAGACAAATGGAAGAAGCAATATAGAGTACATCTAAAAATTGCACATTGCAGTTGATATCAGACCAAAACAGATAATCTCTTTCAGAGTAATTCAATAAGTGATTTCCTGTACCTCCTTTTCTTAAGTCTATTAATTTGTTTCTCTCTTATTGACAAATGTTTCAGCCAAGCTTAAAGCTGCATAAAACATAATTAGGATGTGTTTACTTTAACCACATCTCTTCCTGATGAAAGTTGGTGTACCAGTTTACTGAGAAAGGCCAGATGGAAAGACTACGTATTATGTCCACATTGTAAGTCAAATAACGTAAAGAAGGATGGTCAGTATCGATCCTACCAAAAGTACTTTTGCAAGCATTGTAAAAGATCGTTCAATGACAAAACAGGTACTGTATTTCATTATTCACATACACCATTGAAGATATGGTTTTTGGCAATGTATCTATACTTTGTACTCTGGCCCGGATGTTCAATAAGACAGGTATCGCTTGAGGTAGTTATACCAATTCCAAGATGCTATCGATTTATCAGAACAGTTATGGAAAAGTTATCATCTTCCTCATCATCATCTGCTAAACTCGGTGGTAATGTTGAAGGTGATGAATTCTATATCAAGGCAGGACTGAAAGGTAGATCATATCATGATGAGATAGTAAAATCAGGAAGAAAACCCAGGAAAAGAGGGCTAAAACCCTGGAGAGGCAGAGGAACATTTTACAAGGATCATCCAATGATAACATGTATTCATCAAAGAAGGAACGGAATGACATATTTTGATGTTCCTGTACGACAGTCACTTCTTGATATTATATGTACCAGAGTAGAGTATGGTTCAACTGTATTTACAGATGAATATAGAGCATATGACCAGCTGGAAGAACATGGCTTCATACACAAAAGTGTAATCCATTCACAGAAAGAATACGCAAATGATATTGTTCATGTGAATAATTGTGAATGCAGAAGCAACCTGTACCAGTTATGGATAAGAAAGTTCATGGGTGTAAACAAGTACAATTTACAGGTATACTCCAAAACATTCCAGTTTATTCATAACAATAGAACCAAGACAAGAGAACAAAGATTCATGGAAATTCTTTGTTACAACTAGCTGAAACATTCAGAAATAAGAGCGATTTGTTTTTTTCGAGAAATTCAGCTATACTTTCGTCAGACTTGATATCATATTCGATTTCACCACTATTAACCTGCTCTAATTTCTTTATCATATTTTGCAAATCACTTAAATCTGTAACAATTCCATAATAATCTCTAATTCTTTCTATTGTTGTATCATAATGCTTGTTTAATCCACAAGCAGTAGCATCTGAAACCAATATTACATCAAAGCCAATATTAAATCCATCTCTTAAAGAAGTCTCTACACAAATAGAAGTATCTATTCCACAAAATAAGAGTGTATTTATCTTTAAAGTGTTTAGCCACATCCTTAATTCTGTATCTTGAAATGCGGAATCACATCTTTTTAATATTATATGATCTTTTTCTGTTGGACTAATTTCATCGATTGTTTGTGCATCCCACGTTCCTCGTACACAAATTGGGATATTTTTATTTTGTAGTCTTTCTTCTCCTGTTCTCGGAAGAATATTATGTACATTAAGCAGTAAATCAATTCCGCTTGGTTCACGTATTGCTTCTGTATAAAAAATTGGAATCTTCTCTTTTCTGCAAAAATTAATTAATTCCTTAATTTTCGGAATTACTTTTTGATAATTTTCTATGTTCATCCCTAATCTATCATATGAACCTCCATTACTTACAAAACCGTTTTGCATATCCACTACAATAAGAGCAAAATTAACTATATTTCTGCCAATCTTTACTTGTAGCATAAGTGAAGATAATATCATATATTATTATATTTGTTGAATTGAAAACAGATGTGATTTTGTAGAAAAAAATCTCAAATAACAATAATAAAAATGAGTTCCGTATTTGTTCAATTTATTATTGTTATGAACATATAAAATCACATTTTCATACATGTAAATTTCCACATATACAGAAGAAAAAGAAAAGAAGATGATATCAACTAAATGAGGTATACTGAATTTTTCTTGCCTTTATAATTTTAATTATCAAAAATAATCAATATCTATGTAAAATTAATATAACCATATTAAGTTATTAATATACTAAATAATATGCAAAGGGAAAAAATAGATAGTAATTTCCTTGAATTTTGGAAAAATATCACCCATGACTTAAATTTTCAGGAAAAAATTTCATATAGAACAATTGTTAATGATGTTTTTGTAATGAGAAAAATTATTCCTTATGTTTTTTCGGGATTTTCAATTACGTTTATAGGATATATTATAATTAATATTCTAAATAACTATCCTCCAAGAGAAATAGGAATTAGTCCTTAAAGATTTTGGCTGTTAAAATAGCCAAATAAAGGATTATCCCTCATTTCGAAAATAAATTTGTCTTTTTTTATTATATTATTATTATTATTATTGTCATTATCAATTTTTTTATTTGATTGTTCATTACTATTGATATTATTATCATTAGCAAAAATTTGATTTAAGTGATCGTTAGATTTAGCAGAATTTATTTCATTACTTTTGTATTTGTAATAACAAAATATTCATTGTTAGAATGATAATGAAGTTAACGTATTTGCTCTTTAAACTAAATGATGAGTCACTATACAATTGCGTCATCTTATACAGCCGGATCAGGTCCTATCTTTACAAGCATTTTGCCAAAATTTTCTCCTTTGAAAAGGCCAAGAAAAGCTTTTGGTGCATTCTCTATACCTTCTAACACGGTTTCCTTCCAATTGATTTTTCCTTCACCAACCCATTTGGCCATAGCGGTATGAAACTCATTTAGCATATCATAATGATCTCTTACAATAAATCCTTGAAGTTTGAGTCGATTGGTTATAGCCAAGAAGAGATTAGATGGACCAGGAATTGGAGAATTGGAGTTGTATTGTGATATCATACCACAAAGTACAATTCTGCCAAATGTTTTCATATTATTAAGAGCTGCTTCTAAATGTTTTCCACCTACATTATCAAAGTAAATATCAATTTTATCGGGACAGACCTTTATCAGCTCAGCACAGATATCATCCACCTGCTTGTAATTAAAGGCATAATCTATTCCTGCTTGGTCAACAAGCCATTTTACTTTCTCTTCTGAACCGGCACTTCCTATAACACGACAGCCTTTGGTCTTTGCGATTTGACATACAATAGAACCAACTGCTCCTGATGCTGCTGAAACAAATATAGTGTCATTATCCTTAAGCTCGCCAATCTTTAAAAGCCCGACATATGCAGTAAGTCCTGTCATACCAAATGTTCCAAGAAATGATTGAATTGGCGCTATCTTTTGATTGACCTTAATAACATCTAAACCATTTGACAACCAATACTCACGCCAGCCATACATTCCTAAGACATATTCACCTACAGCAAACTGATTATTTTTTGATGCTATAACCTGACCTATACATGCTCCTTCTAAAGGCTGAGCTAACCTGAAAGGAGGTATATAGACTATTTCCTCCTTCTTTTCTCATGCGACCACGCATATATGGATCTACAGACATCCAAATGTTTCGTACCAAGAATTCTCCTTCTTTTGTTGGCTCTGGAATATCAACTTGAACAAGCTTGAAATTGTTATCTGTAGGCATTCCAACCGGGTATTCGGCTAGACAAATCTGTCGACTAACCTTTGTTACAACCATGTATAACCTTGTAGAAATAAAGTTAAATGAATTTCTCTATATGTATGACTTTATTATAATTGTAAAGTGATTTTTGATTTGATTAGTTCTATACTGTGTATATACTATGTGCAAGATGCTCAAACTAAATGAATATGTCCAAATTTAATCATCTATTTTTAGATTCGAAACGTAAAGGCAAATGTGATAATCCAAGTAAAAAAGAACTTTTGAGTGGACTAACTTTTGTATATAGAATCTTGTCTATCACTATAATCAAAATTAAATTGAAGATTCTTAAATCTTTCAAGAATTATTCTTAATGCTATTTGTCCTTCAAGTCTAGCTAAAGGAGCTCCTAAACAAAAATGGATTCCAGTTCCAAAAGCCAAATGACGTAAGTTTTTACGAGTAATATCAA
This sequence comes from uncultured Nitrososphaerales archaeon, assembly GCA_963840085.1. Classification (GTDB taxonomy): domain Archaea; phylum Thermoproteota; class Nitrososphaeria; order Nitrososphaerales; family Nitrososphaeraceae; genus TH1177. The sequence goes on along the minus strand of CAWIYT010000191.1, from coordinate 23,454 downwards.
ATCGTTCAGGATCTGTAAATATTGATTCATCATAGTTGGCAGAACCCAGAAATAATGTAATTCCTTGACCTTTCTGTATTTCTTGTCTCTGTATTCCTTCTCCTCTTTCTTCTCTTCCTTCAGATAATGTTACATCAGCATTTGCAATACGCAATAAGAATTGTACCGGTGATCGATAACGTAGAGTCTCTTCTATTGCAGGTTTAATTAAGGAATTTTGATGTTCTTGTAATCGTTTAAATTCTTGAGGATTTTCAAGTAATGAGAAAACTAAGTTTCCTATCAAATTAACTGTAGTAACATGTCCTGCATTTAAAAGGAGACTACAAAAACTAAGTATTTCTTTTTCGGATAAAGAATGTCCATCTACTTTAGCTCTAATGATATGACTAATAAGATCATTGGTTGGCATTTTCTTTTTTTTCTCTATTAATTTACTAAAATAAATGTCCATATCAGCCACAGTATTGTCTGCCTTTCTAATGGAATCAATATCATCATCACTTGTAATTTCAAGGCTAACTATATTATCTGCCCATTGATGAAAAGTATCATGATCTTCAGATGGTACTCCTAGTAGTTCTGCAATTACAGTTGCAGGTAATGGATAAGCAAAATCTGTGACTAAGTCCATAGTATTATTACCTTTTTCAATGATGTTATCGATCAGCTCATTTGCAATATTTTCAATACGTGGCTCTAATCTGGATATTTCTATGGGAACAAATAATGTATCAACAATACTACGCAGTTTTCTATGATATGGAGGATCTGTATTTAAAAGGCTTGGACGATTAAGATTTTCTTGATATTCTTGGGGTACTTGAAATGGTCCGAATTTAGATGAAAATTTTATAGGGTCTCTTAATATTTTTTCAATATCGCTATAACGATATATTCCCCATTGTTCATTTCTTTCATCAAAGGCAACTGGATTGTTTTTCCTCATTAATGAATAAAATTCAAAAGGTGAAAATCTTTGTTCTATAGGAGGATATATATTCATGTTTTCTTGGTACAAAACAAGAAATTTAACTCTATCATTGACAATTCAGAAATTATTTGTTAATTGTTGTCCTAGTCATAGTTATTTTTGATCAACTTTAAATCAATTAGAGGATGACGAAGAAGAATCCAAATATTAAATTGATAACGAAAATGATAGTAACAGGAGTAACTATTTATGGTAAAATAATCCAATATGCTGAGAAATAAAATATTGATTTAATAGTAATAGGTACAAAAAGTAGATCAGGATTTAAATTATTATTGGGTAGTAATGCCTGTAGTAACGCCTTGGATGTAGTCACATATAAAAATTGTCCTTTATTAGTTACAAATTAATAATTTTGATGAATAAATCATAATTAGAACAATCTCTAATTCTTTGAATAAATCTTTAAAATTTATTGATATCCTCTACTGGAATGCCATAGCTTTCTAGTTTATTTCTTGTATTAACAAAAGCGTCTAGATTATTTAATGTTGTATTTGCAGTTTTTATAGATGAACTTGTTTTTTCCTCTGCTGCTAATTTTTCATTTTCAAGAAGTATCGGGGAAGAGATTCCATACTATTTTTATTTTGCCTTTAACAGGATTTTTAAGCATCATCCAGACCAAATCCACTTTGGAAATTTATGGCACTCATATTACTATTACTATTATAATAGTTTTTGTAACTTATAAAATGCAATAAATTTTTGTATAGTTTTATTAAACAAACTAATAATATAAACTAAAAAAAGTAGCAAATTGCATTATCAATTTCAATTATTATAAAAAAATTAAATTTTGTCAAAGAAATAATTATTATTAGTAGGAACTAAAGTTCAATCCATCAGATAAAGATTGTAAATATTTTATTATATTTTTCCTAAATTACTTTCCAGATTTAATAACATATGGTATTATAAATGTTGTAATCATTGTTATAACTTCTATTAATGGTAATAAATTAGATGTAATTATTCCTGAATCATATCCTGTCTTTATAACAACTAAAGGTAGTTTATCTTTAGCCATTGACATTTCAAATCCTCTTCTTAATGCAGTAATATTACTATATTTTGCTTTACTCAATATTCCAGTTATTTAAAATAATTTTGATACAAAAGATGTTATAATAAGAATCAATGCTGGTACAATAAAAGATTCTGTCAATACTGGTTCTGTGATGGATTCTAACTCACTGAATATGCTAATGAATAATGGTAGCGGCAGTGGTACATAAATTTGTCCTATACTGATCTTAATTGAATATTACCTTTTTTAATTATTTTGTATTTATTTCATAAATATCTTTATGTTTGGCATGAACCAAATCTTTGAATCCAATTCTATACATATACGTAACTCCTGTATTTTCATCTTTAAATGGATTCATTGCTCTAGAAGTATTTCTTAAACTCAAACCAAGAAAATACAAATACATAAAGATCACTCTTTTAATAGATACCTACAACTTATTATTTTAAATATATAAAACAATAAGAATTTAAACCAGAAATCTAATAATATATTAATTTGTCAGATAATAAAATAAAAGAATCTAATAATAATGAAAGTGTAGATGATTATCAAGCTAAAGAAGAAACAACATGGACTGAATCAGACATGGCTGATTCCAACAAACAAGCTCGAAAAAAATAAGAATACAAATTGAATGTTGATGTGTTTTTTGCAAGAATAAACTTCTCTATTTTTTTCCATCGATATCCATAAGTCATAACTTCTTCAACGTCATAGATAGACAGAGATATTTAGAAGACTGTGACTTTTACTTTTGATATATCAATAATAATTTGTTTCTAATGTAAAATTTGTTATCTATAAAATAAGAATTGATTGAATATCTTTTTTTTATCTTTCCCTTGAAAATCAGTTGATCTCTTTAAGTATTATCCATTACCATTAATTCTTTTATCATAGCTTTATATTCTTCTGCTTTGGAAAATAATTCATAATTAAATTGCTGTGATTCTTCAATTGTTGGCTTGATATCTTTGTTGTTTGAACAATAAACAGAATAAAACAAAAGTACTTGTGCAAAGAATGCACCTAAAAGAAAATCCAAATCATTGGCTACAGTTTTCTTTAAATCGTATAATGGATCCTGAAATACTTGAATTGTATAAGGTAAAGTTTCTATAGTATCTTCAATGGCCTTAGTAAATAAGCTTCTAAGAATTACTTCTCTATCCAATATTTTCTCATAATACTAACTTGTTAAAAGATTTTGTTTTATTGGTTCATGTACTATATTGAATAATTTAATTAATAAATTTGACATGATATTTTCTATGCTTAATGCAAAATAGATGATAATAAAGGCTATATGATATATAGTATAGAATCTGCATTTTCTGATTATTTTGACAATTATTTTAAATAAATTTAAAGTCTCAGAAAAAGAAACAACGTCGTCAGAAACAAAGAAAGAACAAATCATCAACTATCAAAGATAGGATTCAAGAAAAAAATGGCTAATTAAATATATTTGTTGTTTCTATATGTATCTTATTTGATAAAAATTTTGAAGAATTGCTTTTGAAAATTCTAAAGCAAAAATATTTTTTGGCCATAAATGATATTTTTTTATTTTTGATATTGTATTTCTCTACCTATTATTAATCATTTTCAATAATTAAAATAAAACTAAGCCACCAATTACATGTAATTTTTTGGATTTTGCTTTATACAATGCACTCCTAATTTTATTTGCTAAATTGAGATAATATTCCTTTTGTTTCCATATTAACTTTAATAACTCCTTTATAGATGCTTTGTAAATACCATCGTATGCTGCTAGATCCTTTAACATCATCATGAGGGTCTTGGGTTTGCGATCTGTTAATTGTTTATGCATAGACTCTAGAGGATTATTAGAAAGGATTGCTGTAGATAAAGCAATGCCAAGCAATCTCTTTTGACTAGATTCAGGTACACAATCAAGAATATGTTACATTTCTTCATATTTTGGAGCTAATTGATGCATAACTCGTAGGATAATAATTCGCGTTCTAAAGCATCATCAAGTGGATCTGTTAAAGTACTGAATTGCAAATTATTTGCAGAAAGTGACTTATCAAAAAATAATTGGTTTTTTACATTTAACTGATGACTATTATTTTCATAAAAGCAGTTTAAGTGAATAGAATCTGTTCGATTTATTATATACTCAGTAAAAGAGATAATGTTTTCCATTCCACCAGAATGTTTATTGTTGCAATGACGATTTGCATTCCATCTTCTTGTAAAGGCTGCTGTCTACATTTAGCGCAGATCCATTTTGGATTTTTCATTGCTTTCTGTATAAATATAATAAAATTAATTTAATAACTTTGCTAAAGAGTAACTCGGAGTCACTCTTTTTGAATGATTTATAATGAATAATTGTTATGATTTCTCATTATTATTTAGAATAAAATGTAAAAGCAATAAGCGATATTAAATAAATAAAAATTAACGGTAAAATTAAAGGAAAATTGATTAACTGCAAGTTATTGTGCTAAAGGATTTAGAATCTCAATGATTTTTAAAATATGGAATAAAATGAAACGAAGAATAACAAGAAGGTATCCATTTTTTAAGGAGATCTATTTGAAATGTCAAGAGGTCAATTACACTTCAAAAGTCTTTTTATTTTAATGATATTTTACTTGATATACAAATACACAAAGAGAACATAAAAAAGGAGTGTTGACAAATTTTTTCTAATATTGACAAATTTACCATTGATCACTGTTATGTCAACATGTTCTTGTTGACAAATTTGTTGACATGTTATCTAATATTCTGACTCTTTTTAACAAAAATTTGCTGACAAATTGGTATTTTACTCTAAATATGTATCGCAACCTTTCGAATTCTAGGTCGTAGACTGGGCGGGATTTGCACGCTCAGTTCGCCAAACAACTGATTCTGTCATGTTCTTGTGTTATAGTCAAAGATATATTTAGTTTTTTCATAAATTTTTAATTTCGAAAACTGTTATTTATCGACTCGTTATCTATATTATTAACTATTAATAAAATAATAAATACGAAAATCTATATTTATAATAAGATGAAAATCAAACTTGCTTCGTATTTTTCATCAATTATTGTTATAGCAATAATATTTGGAATTAGTATTTTATCCTTTTTAAATAATACAGTGTATTATCCCACCACATGTGTTACACTCCTATTATACACTTGTTTTGGTGTCATGTAGTTCAATGACATATGTACTCTTTTGTTATTATAATATTTAATGAATTGTTCGTGTCTTTTGAATCTGGGTCTTTCTACATCATATGTACGATGCCATCTTTCTATCTTTCCTAGTGTAGTAGGTTTTCCTATACTACCCATAACATGTTTTGTATATCATGTTCCTTGCAGAAAGAATCAAAATCTGACTGTAATACAGAATGTGAATTGTAAAACTGTGAGCCATGGTCTGTCAGTATCTGTAATGGTTTTCCATACTTTCTGATTGTACGTTTTACTAAATCTATAACATTTTCTGATGTACCTTCTATGCATTTAATCGAAGATAATACATATCTGCTGTGATCATCAAAAATGGATATCAACTAAATTCCTTCATTTTCTATAACTTTAAGGTCAATCTGCCATAATTCATTTGGAAATTTACGCTCAAATCGTATGTATTTTCTCTTCTTTCTGGGTTTAGCGATGGGATGATTATTCAATCCACTTTTGTATAAAATTCTGTATACTGTCATATGTCCAATTTTTATCCTGTACTGGTTCAAAAGAGTACCCTGTATCTTGTGTGGACAGTACTGGTATTTCTTTCTTAACTGAATTACCTTTTGTTCTATCTTTTTATCTGTTTTATGGATTGTATGTGGTCTTTTAGAATGATCTTTTAGTCCATCCAATCCTTCTTTTTTGTACCTGTTCCAGTATCTGTAGAAACTCATTCTGGATATGTGTATATGTTTACAGATATCGGTAACTTTCCATTCATCTATTTTGCGTCTTATACACCATCTTCTTATCTTTTCTAAATCTTGTTTATATTGCATCTGGTGTAACAACACTCCTTACTCTTACCAAGTAAAAGAGTGTAACAGATGTCATGAGATAATACACTTTTTAAATAATACTAATTCATTAATATATGAATTGGATAACTACAATTATTCTACTGTAGAAAATAATACTCGATTATTTTTAGAAAGTCTCCAAAAGGATCCTGGTCCTCCACTCTATACTTTGACACCCAGTGAAGCTCGTAATGTACTTTCTGGTCTTCAATCTGGTCAGATAGAAAAACTTCCCGCTGAAATTGAAAACAAAACTATTCCGGTAGGTCCTAAAGGTGAAATATTTATTCAGATAGTCAAACCCCAAGGTACCTGCAACGAAACTCTACCTGTTGTAATGTACTTCCATGGTGGTGGATGGATTCTTGGTGGTTTTGATACTCATGAAAGATTGTTAAGAGAACTTGCTAACGGTGCACATGCAGCAATTGTATTTGTCAACTATACTCGCTCTCCTGAAGCAAAATATCCAATACCTCTAGAAGAAGCATATGCTGCTACAAAATGGATTGCAGAGAATGGACAAACCCTCAGTTTAGATTCTTCGCGTTTAGTAGTAGCAGGTGATAGTGCAGGTGGAAATATCGCTATCGCAGTAGCATTACTTGCCAAAGAACGTGGCGGACCTCCTATCACATTCCAATTGCTATTTTATCCAGTTACAGATGCAAATTTTGATACTCCATCATATTTGAAATATCAAGAAGGATACTTTCTTACCCGTGAAGCAATGAAATGGTTTTGGGATAATTATCTTTCAAACAATACTAATAGAAAAGAACCAACTGTTTCTCCACTGCAAGCATCAGTTGAGCAGCTTCGTGGATTACCACCTGCACTTATTATAGTCGGAGAGAATGATGTCCTTCGAGATGAAGGTGAAGCGTATGCTCATAAACTGATGCAGGCTGGAGTTACAACTACAGCAACTCGCTACCTTGGCACTATCCATGACTTTGTGATGCTGAATCCAATTATAGATACTCCTGCAGCAAGAGGCGCAATAGACAAGGCATCTCATACACTTAAAGAAGTATTGTCAGAGTAGAAGTATAAGAGTAAGAGAATATAACAATTTCACAACCTTTTTATCTTTTTATTAAATACAAATATTTTGAATTTTTTAATAATTTACAATTTCAATAAATTTTTATTTTAATATTATAATTATATATTACAAACCAAATTTGTGCTTTTATATCAAGGATGGGTATGATAGAGGATAATAAATTTAAAGCCCGCTATTTTACCAACAATCAGGTGATGCTAAAAAGCCATACTTTGCACAGTATTCTGCAGTTTGTGAAGATACTCCTGTTAGATAGTCATGAACTAACATGAAAACTAATATAGCAATAAAAATATACTAAAACCACCAAATGCCCATTTTAATACATTTTTAATAGAATTTTTCTTAGATACAGCCGATATTATCATCAATTGATAAAAGGTGTGCCTATTCTATATACCCTTGTTCTATATAATTAATATAGTAATTATTTTGAAATAAGATTCTAAAATAAACAATATTTTATTCTACCTTCTATTATTATTATTGCTCGAGCTAGGCTTTGAGCTTCAAGGGATGGGTGTTGGAGGTCTGTTACCATTCTTCTGACACCCAAAAATAAACAATCTTTTATTCTACCTTCTCTTGTTATAGTACACCTAAATCAAGTCTTGAGCAATTCATCTTAGTGGGTGTTAAAAGGCAAATCTATAACACCCACTTTCCAACATCCATTTACAACGTCCAAAGATTCAACAGAACCATTTTTATAAACATAAGCAAAGTATTATCAATCGAATTCGTATACATATACAGCTAGCTGGTCGGATGTAGAGTCCTGTATGTAGTAGGGTTCTACTCCTTAGTCATATTTAGCTTTTATTATTAGTAATATAATTTAAATTATTTAAAAATAAAAAAGTGAAGTTAATTGTGTTTAGTTAAATCAATCATCAGAATCTGATTTACATATTTTTTTGTATTTTTTAGTATCCTTGGGATCGTCACATAAATCATCCTCATAATCTGCTTTATCTTCATCATCTTTAATTTTGCATTTACCATTATCCCATTCTCCATCATACTCTGAACATAATTCTTTAGCCTTATTTTCTGCATATACTTCATGTGTTTGTGATGATACAGTAGTAGTTACTATAACCATCATCATTATTGTCATAATTAAGAATATTGATGCTTTCATCATTTTTTTATCAATATAAGATATAGTATAAAGAAGTTTGCGAAAACAAATAGTAAATAATTATTTAATTTTTTTATTGCCGAATACTAAATAAACTATTATTCGTAAATATTTTATCTATTTTTGGAATGACAAAAAAGACTTTACCTCTATAATAATTTTCAGTAACAGGATAATCTAATCCATAATATGATTCATTATTTTTAGTATTATAGTAGAAATACTAAAAAATTATTTCTTTACAATTCTTTAATGATATTAGATTTATCAGAATATTGAATCCTTTATCATATTATTTTACAATAATCGATATAGTATAAAGAAATTTGTGAAAATAATAGTATTGGAATCTTATTTTGTTGAAACATATCTTATATTGAAGAGCCTAAATTTCTTTTAAAGAGAAACAATAAAACATGATAACTAATTTTTAAAGTCTTATCAAATAAACAATTAAAAGGTTTTTGTTTTCTATTAATATTAATTATTACTTACTATTATTGATACTATTGCAATTTCACTAGCAGCCCTCCCCCTTACTATCAGTAGCTTGGAATGTAAATTCATCTAATGGTCCGGTGAAATCCTGTAGAAATTTCAATACAGTTCTTTTTGTCAATACCAATTAAAAATTACTTAATAAAGTTATAGTAATCTATGTTACATCCAATGAGAAGGCTATGGCTAATTATTTGGTTTTGAAAGTCTTTTTTCCTAGTGTTGTTGAGAATTATTTTGTAATTATATTAAGCATCATAATTTTTAAAATTTTTTTAGACAGAATTAATTTGTTTATTATTTTATTACTTATTTATATATATTAATTAATTGAGTATTTTTATTATTATTGTACTTTCTCATATCTTCAATAATGTCGTCTAATTCTGATAGATTCTTTGAGAATTTAGCCACAATATCTTGGTATTGTGAATCTTTATCTTGAAAAGCAATAACTTGTAAATAATAATAATTGAGTTCTTGATGTATTTTTTCTATTCTTTTTATAGGGAACATCTTTCTACTATAACAATTATTAACAGATTCTACTTTTTTAACTTTATTATTTTTATTGTTATCTTTTATCATAACTTGTCTGCTTCTTTACTTGCTACAACAGATTTTATATCATTCTTGAATGATATATCAATTAATAAATTGAAAAAATAGCGCATTTAGTAAACTTTATTTATTTATTTTAACTATATTTTCTTCTAAGATTTTTTAAAAAAGAAGAGAATTCTGTCTGGAGTTCTTTGGACTGAAAAACTAGAATAGAGGACAGGTAATAACATACATGAGCCTCAATGAACCTGCTCTTCTTTCGTTTTTTTGTTATTGTTCTTTAACTGCTTTAAGTATTGTACAAGCAAAATTTTCAAAAAAGAGAAGAGAATAAACAAATCATATTTAAATAGATTTTTTACGTTTAATCTGCTTTGTTGCGTAACTATGAAAATCGATAATATGATACAAGATTTTGATAGGAACAAATTGTCAATATTGATTCTTCATATAACTGTAGATTCACTTTTTTAATCAAAATTGACGAAAATCATATTTGCGCAACAAAGCAGTTTAATCTATACTCTAGAATGATTACTAAATCCATAGCCATAGTAGATGACGATTTAGATTTATTAAATATATTTAGCGAGGCTTTAAAGATGAGTGGCTAGTATGATGTTTCTAGTTTCTCTGACCCATTTTTGGCATATCACCACATTAGAGAAAACCCAAATAAATATTCATTAGTAATTGTCGATGACAAAATGCCAGATATGAATGGGTTATTGCTTAGTACCAAACTCTTAGAAATAAATCCAAAACTAAATGTAATCATAATTAGTGATTATTTTGTTGACTTGAAATGTAATTATAAATTTAATATTCTTAAAAAACATATATCGATATCTAAATTAATTGATACCGTGAATGAAAGTATATCAAAATCTATTTCATACAATGATAAACTATGCAATTCTTTAGAATACAATAATTAGTAAAGCCATAGCCTCTAACAATAGCATCCAGATGGTGTAGAAGGCTATGGCGATATTATATAAATTTGTCTGTATTGTAGTATATTCACATTTTTAATTTTGCTATTTAAAAATTTGAGAAAATTTAATTGATTAATTGGTAAATTAGATTGTCATAGCTTGAATTAATGACTGTATAGGAGTCTATATATTTTATAATGTTTAATCAGTCCCACTATGCTTACCATAGTAAGTCAAAAATGAATAACTACTTACTGTAAGCTCCTTATATAGACATGATAAAATAAAAAAAGATTTGTTGAATTAAATGATAACGAAAATGTTAAAATGAAAGTGAGTGGATATCATAGAGACTACAATATAACATCCACTCGGAGCGAATGATGATGATATTATCGAGGCTGTAGTAAATAATAATCCCATTTAATAATAAATAAAGTTAAAAAAATAATTTTTCTCTATTCTTGATATATCAAAAAATTCTATTTTTTTTCAGATGATAATAACATTCTTAAATTATTTGAATATTACACTAGTACCATAATTTTATATTTATTGTGGCACTGAAATTTGAACTTGTCATCATATAGGAATTCACATACCTTATATTTGGCTCTTAATTATTGAATTTATTTTAAAATTATTGGAATATTTATGATATTGAATTGAATAAAAAAGTCTATGAACAATTAATATTCATCGCGATGAAAAAATAAGATTCTAATGTTAGAGCAATAAAGTAGATAAATATTTAAGGTTTGTTTTTTTAAATTAAATCTTGCATTGATATACAATAACTAATACTATTATCCAGCAGACTATGGTGATGACTTGACAATTGTTTGTCCATCATTATTGTTGATGATGGAAAGGGAAAAAAAATAATCTAGAAATATTTAATAAAAGTATAATAAGGTTCTCGCTAATATTATATCATGATAACTATGAATAATAATATTTTAGATTCATCTACTACTAGTCTATCAGAAGTTATAGATAATAAAATAAAAATATTTGCAAATGATATTGATAATTCTGATAATTTTAATTCAACTCAAGTTGATGTTTTGATGAGAACATCATATTTATTAACAAAATTATCTTCAATTAATGCTGAACTTCAATCAGTTGAAAATGAAATTATCAGCATCCAGAAATCAGACCATACAAAAGAGAATAGATTTAATAAAATGCTCAAAGAAGAGATAAATACACTAAATTGGACTCTACAAAAAATTAAAAATTTTTAGAAAGTACAAACACAATTACTCTTATTGATAATTATATTTTTACTTTTTAAATCTACAATCTCTTGTTATCGTTAGTAGAAGAATTAATTTATTATAGTTACAGATAGGATGTATATAGTTATACAACACTCATACTTACTAAAAAATCATATTTTACTTTAGATAAAATTTTCTATATGCTGATAAATTCATAATAGAGACTCAAATGTTGTGACTAGAGTTTGCCTATAGTAGAGTTCTACTACTACATAGTATTTAGCTTTAATTATTAGAAACTTATTTTTAACTATATAAAATTAGATAACAAATAGAAATAAATATCAATAAAAACTGTATACTTACTAATTTCCTGTTGAAAGATATAAATTGATATTAAAGTTAATCACTTATTCCAAAACAAATTTGACCTAAGAAATTGAGTTGTAAGTATAATTATTTCTCTCTTTTAGCCATTATCCCTATTTCTATATTAATAAAAGGAATTGAATATAGTAATTGAGTAATTGTATTCTATCTTCAATTTCTATTTATTCTTTATTTCTTTCCCAATATCAAATCTTTTGCCAATTCATATTCATAATCGCTCATTAGATTAGAATGACAATTTTTGTTATGTCCAAGATTAATAAAATAATCTTGTGATTCTACACTTGATACAGATACCATCCCATCATTAGGTATGGGAAGAGAAGAAAACCCTGATTGTTCAAAACTAAGAAATAACAATAGATGATAGTTTTCTGATTGAGGATTCCAATCACCTGCAATAGTATAGTATTTTGTGTTTGGATTCATTTTTACTTCGGTAGCTGCTGCACCAGGTCTTAGATCATATACAGCCGGAGTACAAATTTCACTTGACTCTGCTAGAGGAGAGCCTGCGTTTGGTGTTCCAATCATTACAAGATTTGCAACATCCTTTGTATTGTTAGCCAAGTATACTCTTGCATCTAATCCCCCTTTGCTGTGACCAATAATATTCACTTTATTTTGTCCAGTTTCCTTATTGATTTGTCCGATTATATTGGATAATTCTTTTGCATATTCTGCAGCTGACCCACATTTATCATCTGGTTGTTTAAAAGTTATAGGATAAGCAGAGATGCCATCTTTTTTGAGTAGATCCATCCATTTATTCCAAACAGCAGCATCTTCCATATAGCCATGTATTAAAAGAACAGGAAGTATAGAATTGGTAACAGTATTTGTAATAGTATTATTTACATCAGATTGACTATATGTCTTTTCAATTAAATAGAAAAATTCACTACTACTAATCATTAACATTGCAATTAAATTATAATAATTTATTTAGGTATTTTTTTCTTTTGATTCTCTTCTCGCTAAGTTTTGAAATTTTTTGATAATTATAGTTATGTTACCTTTCTTTTAGGACTTTATACTTTTATACAATATAAAAATTTTAAATAATAACAAAGATATGTTATTGCTAATTGGTTTATCTTTGTTTGGTATATTTCATTATGCATTAGAAGAAGAACTTGTTGTTGTTGTTGTTTTGTGGATATTATCCCTAGTAACTTGTTGGAATGTTTTTACAGTATTAGCTCCTATTTTTGATAATTCCTTTATATTCTCTTTTGTATGCTGAACAGATGTATTGACAGAATCTAGATTTGCAAATATAGTATTATTTATTACTCTAGTTGCTGATACTGCATTATCTGCAAAGCTACTAACTATTTTTCCATAGTTTTCAGCCAGTTGTCTAGGAGATACAGTCCAATCAGACCAAAGTCGTAATGAATTAGCTAGAATATCTTTTTGTGATTCTACATAATTATCTGTAATTTCTCTAATTGCTTGAATTGTATTTTCCTGATAATTGTTAACGATTTGAGTATAACGTGGAATTTCTTTTCTTGCTTCATCTATTGTTTTCTTGATATTATCTTTAGTTTCATCTATTACTTTATTAACTGCTTGTTGTTGTTGTTGTTCTCGTTGAAAATATTGTTCTGTTGTTGAATGTATTTCATTTGATTCTTCTTCTTTGCGTTCTTGTCTTTTTGATGACATATATTTAATTAGTCATGAAAGCATATAACCAATCATATACAATGGTATTGATTACCATTAACATGCATTAATAATAGTGTACATTGATGATTTGATAGTATTTTTTGTCTCTAATTCAATATTATAAAGCAAAATTATCTTTTAAATCTCTTAGTAGAATTAGTCTATATATAACAATCTTTTCCATATCTTGAGTATCTTCTTTTAATTCAATAAGGGTTCGGTGGAATCCTGTAGAAATTTCAATACATTTCTATTTTTTATTATAGTAATTTATCTATCAAGATGGATATAAATTGATATAAATTAATATTTTTTGTGCATTTGTTATTGTCGACTATATCAAAATCTTATGTTAAAATTAACATATCAAATATAAAACCGAAGTTAAAAGCAAAGAATCTTTTTATATAAAAATCCTTTTAGAGTTAAATACTAAAACAAATAAAAAATAACCCCATTCTAACTTCCATATTATTATTATCAGTAGTTGCTTTTTCTTTAGTTGTTTTTATCCAATCAGTATGTGCTATTTCTATATCCGATACAAACAACAACAATAACAATAATTCCTTTTCATCTTCTATTCTTGATAATGGTAGCTACACTTTTGTAGAACAAAAGACAGTTATGTCCCAACCTGCTCCTGTAAGGCATCCTGGACAATCATCTCATGAGGTGGTATTTGCTCTTCCCTTAAGAGATGATGGAAAGGTTTGGTCAGGGACAGTTACATTTACTGCAAGTAAACCAATAGAGGTAGAGATTCTTCATACTTATTCTCTAGAACAGAAACTAGATTCATTACATGGTGAACCCTATCATGCAGTATTACCAGGTAACAAGAGTATTGCCATCACTCATTTAAGAGATATAATTGATGTACCCATAGAAATAAATGGTACTGGAATAAGTTCTGATTCGGTTAATTTTGTTGGAAATGCATTGGTTTTTCATAAAACAAATGGTAAACCATTTACTGTAACATATACTATTGATGCAAAGGTTAAAGATATTGGTATTAATAAATGATTAAGTATGGTTAAAAATAACATTTTGCTTTTTGGAATTTTTGAAATTTATGTTAAATTAATTTATACAAAAATAGAGTTCAAGACTTACTACTTCTCGGTAGTAGAATCTTCTTCCATCTAGTAGGATTCTACTAAAACTACCTAGTTGTATTTAGCTTTTATTATTAGAAACTTATTTTATATTGTTTTTAGAATATCTCAGATGATTAATCTTTTTAGAAATTTTTACTCTGATATCTTGCAGAAATTATCTTTATTTTCACATCTACAATTCTATGGTTCTTGCAGGCAAATCGGACATGTAACATTACCACAACCAATACATGTATTATTTTTTAGATTACATGCCCAATCTTTGCATTCATGCATAATTTTCTACGAATTATATTATATATAAATCCCTTGATATCTATTGAAATAACATCTAAAAGGATTATTAAAAGTGCAAATATAAAAAGGTAAAATGTAATTCTAATATAGGTTTTTTATTGTGAATAACATGTGGAATAAAGTCTATTCTAATGATTCATCATTTTTTGGTAATGAGCCAAGTAAATTTGCTTTAATATCTTATGAAGATTTTGTCAAGCACAAAATTCAAAATTTATTAGAATTGGGATGTGGTCAAGGGAGAGACTCTCTATTTCTTGCTTCAAAAGGCCTACAAGTTTATGCTATTGATTCATCCAAAGTAGCAATTGAAGCTTTAACTGTAAAAACAAGAGAACTAAATCTTAATATCAATTTAAAAAATCTTAATGCAGTAGAAAGTCTACCTTTTCCTAATGACTATTTTGATGCTATTTATTCACATATGTTTTATAATATGGGTTTTTCTGATGATGAACTAAAATTTTTATTCGCTCTTATTGACAAATGTTTCAGCCAAGCTTAAAGCTGCATAAAACATAATTAGGATGTGTTTACTTTAACCACATCTCTTCCTGATGAAAGTTGGTGTACCAGTTTACTGAGAAAGGCCAGATGGAAAGACTACGTATTATGTCCACATTGTAAGTCAAATAACGTAAAGAAGGATGGTCAGTATCGATCCTACCAAAAGTACTTTTGCAAGCATTGTAAAAGATCGTTCAATGACAAAACAGGTACTGTATTTCATTATTCACATACACCATTGAAGATATGGTTTTTGGCAATGTATCTATACTTTTGTACTCTGGCCCGGATGTTCAATAAGACAGGTATCGCTTGAGGTAGTTATACCAATTCCAAGATGCTATCGATTTATCAGAACAGTTATGGAAAAGTTATCATCTTCCTCATCATCATCTGCTAAACTCGGTGGTAATGTTGAAGGTGATGAATTCTATATCAAGGCAGGACTGAAAGGTAGATCATATCATGATGAGATAGTAAAATCAGGAAGAAAACCCAGGAAAAGAGGACTAAAACCCTGGAGAGGGAGAGGAACATTTTACAAGGATCATCCAATGATAACATGTATTCATCAAAGAAGGAACGGAATGACATATTTTGATGTTCCTGTACGACAGTCACTTCTTGATATTATATGTACCAGAGTAGAGTATGGTTCAACTGTATTTACAGATGAATATAGAGCATATGACCAGCTGGAAGAACATGGCTTCATACACAAAAGTGTAATCCATTCACAGAAAGAATACGCAAATGATATTGTTCATGTGAATAATTGTGAATGCAGAAGCAACCTGTACCAGTTATGGATAAGAAAGTTCATGGGTGTAAACAAGTACAATTTACAGGTATACTCCAAAACATTCCAGTTTATTCATAACAATAGAACCAAGACAAGAGAACAAAGATTCATGGAAATTCTTTGTTACAACTAGCTGAAACATTCAGAAATAAGAGCGTTTTTATTTACTGAATCGAAACGAGTTCTTAAGAATAAAGGAATATTATCTTTTTCTGTTAGAAATGACAAAGATATTATATATAAAAAAGGAACTAAAGTATCAGAAAATATTTACGATATTAATGGTTTTCAGATTCGGTTTTTTACAAAAGAAGATATAAAATTTTTTATCAATGAAAATTTTGAAATTCGAAAGGTAATTGAAGATTATGAAGAACCTGCAAGTTTATACTTTGTTTTTTTGTTATAAGAATTAAAAAATTTTATATTCTCAAAAGCCTATTTTTATATTACTTTGAGATATGCTGATTGTCTTTGTGATATTAAAGACTGTAAAGTTAGCATATCTTCATTTGAACTTGTAATGTATGGGAATTCACTTATCTTGTATTTAGTTTTTTTTATTTGATTTTGTATATATCAATTCGCTACTTAATTATTGAATATATCATATCAATTCATTTAGAGCAATCTTCATTTAATATAGATATAAAGTTTTTTTATATTATGCAGTCTAAACAAAAATAATGATAAATAAGATACAATATAAAATACTCGCCAATACTAACAGTGACAATGCCAATCTCATTAAGTATAAGTAATGTTTCTATTCCGGCGGCAATGGCAGTCAATCCTCAAGCCTTACAGGAAATACAAACTCATCTCATTTAACAGAAGTAAAAAAGGCATTAGACAACAACGATGTTGAAGCTGCCAAAATGCATTTGAATGTAGCTATGGAACAGTTAACTCAGCTTCAAAACAAAGCTGCTGAGATCAAATAATCAGATAGCATGTCTGGTAATACAACAACAGTAAATTAAGTATCAGATAAATACAAATTACTTTTACTATATTTTTTTAGTAAAATGTAACTTTTAAAATGATGTAATTTATTCAATATTTATTGATAATATAAACTTGTAAAAGATTTTGTTTTATTGGTTCATGTACTATATTGAATAATTTAGTTAATAAATTTAACATGATATTTTCTATGTTTAATGCAAAATAGATGATAACAATGGTAATAAGATGATGATACTTTTAAAGAATACTATCAGAACTATGTCGCCAATTATAGAAGATGCTGAAGATGATTGGATAGTTCAGAATATATTTATGCAATATAAAAATATGATTGATAAGCAAATTGTCTTTTTCAGGTACAAGTAAGATAATCGAAAATGTGTTGATACTTCAAGGTGGTGGATCTTTGGGGGCTTTTGGTTGTGGTGTATTCAAGGCCCTTTCACAAAAAAATGTGAAAATCGATATAGTTGCAGGTACGTCAATTGGCGGAGTGAATGCTGCTATTATAGCAGGCAGCAAAAATGAGAAAAATCCAGAACAATTTTTAGAAGAATTCTGGCTAGAGTTAGCAGACAGTTTTGTAGACTGGAATAATTTTTCTACCTCTTTATTTCCGTTTTTTGAACAGATGTTATCTAATTATTATTCTTCTTCTTCCTCCACATCACAACAAAAGAAAAATGAATCAATAAGAAAGATAGAAGAATATAGAATTAAATCCTTAAGATCCTTTTTGAGCTCGGCAATATTTGGGAATGCTAAGATGTTTAAAGCCCGTTGGCTATTAGAATACGCATTAACAGACCCAGACTATTTTGAACCAGCAAAATGGACTTATCTTTATGATCACTCACCTTTGGCAACAACTTTAGAAAAATATATTGACTATGAGAAATTGAAACCTACTGGAAATCCAAACTCACGACTGATAATAACTGCTGTAAATGTATTAACATCTGAACCTTTGACATTTGATAGTTATAGGCAACAGATAACTCCAAAACATATACTTGCAACCTCAGGATATCCAGCCTATAATCTTCCATGGGTTGAAGTAGAAAAAGGTGTATATGCGTGGGATGGCGGTTTACTTAGTAATACACCTTTAAGAGAGGTGATAAATGCGTCTCCTGTAAACGATAAGCGCATTTTTTTGGTAGAAAATTATCCAAAAAAGATCCCCGCCTTACCAGAGAACTTGCCTGAAGTTTATCATAGAACAAGAGACATAATCTTTTGTGACAAAACTCTGAATACCGTTACAATGTCTAAAGTGATAACACGATATCTTCGCTACATAGATGAACTATACAAGATGATTGATAATTGTGTTGACATGACAAAGGTCGAGAAGGAACAACTTGAAAAAATTCGCAGAAAGTATAAGAGATATAAACAGGACACAGGTGCTGAAATAAAGGATGTATATTATATATCACGTGATGAACCTGTTCATTCTATTTATGAGAACGCAGACTTTTCACCAAAAGTTATAAAAGATTCAATTAGAGAAGGAGAATTGAAGACAAATCAGATACTTGATGAAATTGCAAAAAATAAGTAAGGAAATGATTTAGAGACACTTATGTACTTTGGAACAATGTCCGATTCATCATCATTATCATCATCGTCAAATTAACTTTATTAATCTAAACAATGTACGATTCATCATAATCATCATCATCAAATTAATTTTATTAATCTATTATTGATTTCTTCTATTTTTGAACTAATAACGAATCAATAAACTCTCCAAGTCCTTATCTGGATGTGATTCCTTTGTCTTGATCCAAATGCTTCTAAACTTTGGTATTGTCATGATTGTTTCCGTAAGAACCTTCCAGCGTTTCCATACTATCTAATCTATCATTTGCATCTCGTTAAGACGGAATACATATTCAAACAAGTCAAGAAATGATACTATTGTATAATATTCTGATGGACTATCGACTAGAGCAAAACGTTCCCTAAATACAGAACTTTCACTTGCCATTTTTGTAAACTCTTCTGTATTTTCCAGTTTAAGTCTAGCCTCTATTATCCTGGAATAAATCTGCTGCTCACTTTGTATTTTTAAATTAACTATTTGTTGTTCACTCTGTCTTTGCATATTCTTTCTTGCAATTGAAAAGTTAATGAATGCAAGTACAAGAAGGCCTGAAACTATTATAACAGAGATCAATGGTACAAATAGCAAAATCGATTCAAGCATCATAATAATAATCGAAAATGTAGATAACTATTTTTTCTTTGCATCAAATTTAGAGTTCCAAAAAAGATTTTTATTATTTGTCACAATGGTAAAGGTATACAGACATATCTCTTTGCATACATTATTATTTAGGTTAAAACTCATTTTGAAGATTATTGCTCAGTTTAGAGTTACATCTTTGACATGCCTAAAGAGGAGATATAACAACAGAACATGTATTGCCTGATCAAAAGTTAAATAAAGGACTTGATATAAAATAAACATCTCAAAGATAAAATGACAACTACAAGTTACTCTATTGATTAGTTGAACATAAGTCATTAATTCATATCAGTAACCTGTAAACTCTTCAACTTTGATTCTTTCTTTTGGAATTTCTAAATCTTCTTGGAGCAAAATTTGCATAGCTTTTAGCATACTAGGAGGACCACAGATATAGAATATTGAATTATTTAGTACGTTAGTGTCTACATACTTTAAAATCATTGCTTTGTTTATTCTTCCATACTCTCCTTTCCAATCATTTGCAGTTGATAATGATGATGATTGTTCGTCGTTTTGATCTTTTTCACTAATGGTATAGATAATCTTCAAATTTTTATTCATGCTTGCCCATTCATCAAACTCTTTTTTGAATAGGATATTGTTACGATTCCTATTGGAATCAAACATTATTATTTTTAATGGCAATTGCATATCTGTGGCATACTTTATCATACTTCTAAATGGAGTAACACCTATGCCACCAGAAAGAAATACAGCGAAGTTTTTATTTATCCTTGCCCATTCATCAAACTCTTTTTTGAATAGTGATGTTGTTACGATTCCTATTGGAATCAAACATTATTATTTTTACTGGCAATTGCATGTCTGTAGCATACTTTATCATACTTCTAAATGGAGTAACACCTATTCCACCAGAAAGAAATACAGCAGGTTTTGTATAATCTTGATGTAATACAAATTGTCCTTCCGGACCTCTCACCTTGACTTTGGTACCTTTCTCTAAAGTTGAAAGTCTTTTTTTGTATGGTGAATCTCTGATTCTAGTGCTAAACATTATAAAATTCTCAGTGGGAGAAGATGAAATAGTAAAATGTCTAATTGGACCTTTGGGATCATTATAGACTTCCCCTATATCAAAAAAAGCAAACTGACCAGCAGTATAATCTAATAGTGTTTTGTTTTCTACTCATGATCATCATTATGCTTATTAAACTTAAATGACATTACATCAGTATCTTCAACTTTATCTTTTTCTATTAGAGTGAGCTCAATCTGGTGTAGGGGAGATTTACTTTTACTCTTGTTTCTTTATTAATATATTATTACCATCTACTTTTATTTGATAGACTGGTTCTGGTTCACTTGCAGGAGGTTCCTTCACCTCACCTGTCCTTACATCAAATTTGGAAGCATGCCATGGACATTCAACTTCATAGCCTTCAAGAGTACCATCTGCTAGAGGACCACCTTCATGAGTGCAAATATTGCCAATAGCATAGTATTTTCCCTCAACGTTGACTATACAGATACTTTCTCCATCGACTTGAACTTCTTTCATATGTGAAGGTTGAATATCAGTTGTATCAGCAACCTTAACAAAATCCTTATCTTCCTCACTCAAAATATGATCATTTTCACTATAATGTCTAAATTCTATATACTTTTCTACCTATAAATTTCTAGATGCACTATAAATTTTTGATACAATTATGATCTGAGGCTTTGAACAATTATTATTATTATTATTATTATTCCACTGTCTTATGAGCCAATAGATATGATTTGACTATCTATAATACTGTTTTTTTTTGCTTTCTTCTAATCTATTTTAGTTGTAATTTGTTGGATTGTAAATATTCTTTTAATGCTATAGCATTATTGTATTTTTCTTCTTTTGAGCTATAAAGTAAAGTTATTGTTCCTTGTTCAGCTTTTTCTAAGAATAATTTAACAATTTCTTGTTTATCTTTTAGTTCCTCATAATAACGACTTTTGAATTCATCCCATTTTCTTTGATCGTGATTAAACCATTTTCTTATTGCATTGCTGGGAGCTATGTCCTTTTGCCATAAATCGATTTTAACGTCATTTTTCTTTACTCCACGAGGCCAGATTCTGTCAACTAGTATTCTAAAACCATCATCTGCGTCTGGTTTATCATAAATACGTCTTGTCTTAATCATAACATGTCAATCTAATTATAAAAGAATATTTTAGGTCTATTAAATTTTGCATATTATTAGTAAGAATTAGTTTCAATAATAGAATCAGAAGTTTTTTGATTATTATTATCTTTTTTTATCAACAAAGATAAACAAAATTGCAATCAACAATATATGTAACAATCGGATCAGACGGTTCGTCCATTCATATATGCAATATAATGACCAAAACAAATTTTATTCAATAGGGCAGATGGATAGATTAATCTTAGGTTATAAGAATAAAATATAGATCATACAAATAGATTTGATTAATATTTCATGTCATATTATTGTTTTAGTATTATTGATCAAACTAGATCAGCAAAATTGTATTTGGTTTGAGTTTTACAAATAACTTGATAAAATTTATTTTAACGTTTGTTCAAACTTTGAGACCAAATTGTTGACTGTATCTAGTTCTATCTTATGTTCTGGCAGATTTTCTATTGGACATGCGTCAATTGAAAATCTCAATAATGCAATTATTGTTTTAATTTCATCATCTGTAAGTTCAATTGTGTGAAGAATGTATATCACCTCCAAATAAATATTCTATATTATATTTTGTAAAATTAAACTTCTGTTGTATCTTTTCCAAGATTATTAATGTCCATGTGGTGGTGGTGCACTACCTTTTGATAGGCTCTCATTAAATGTTCCTGATGCTTTCTCATGATATTCTAAATTTGATTGATCCACTTTGATTGCTTGTGGAGGACATACGGAAACACAAGCCATACACCAGATACAATCATGTTCCCTTATGGGATCTGATTTATCTGTGTAATCTTTTCGTCCATCTTTTAGATATTGTTCTCCAATTCCTTCGCTTGTAGCATTAACCATTTCTGCAGCAGGTACATCATTCTCTGTTCTATACCATTGAAAAACTTGTACAGGACATGCCTCAATACATGCTCCATCAGCATAGCAAGAATCCCAATCCACAGCTACCATTGTACCATGTACACCTAAGGGAACATATTCTTCACCTCTCTCTTTGTACGCAGCTTGAACATCAGGTTTTGTTGATGTTTCGGCATTTGACCTGCCTGGCCCCCAGACAAAATGATAATGTTCTCCATCAGCATGTTTATGCTTTCCTATAACATGATGACTCTTTGGAAATTCTTCATCAATTGGCATGATATTATCATATTTAATATATTATGACATATAAATATAAAGTATACTATGCAATTGATTGCACTTTTATTACCAATATTTAAATAATGATAATAAAAAGAAATATAATTATATTTATTTATAAATATTAGGTCACATATAGAGTGATAGCGTAAAACATTATTTAAACTTTGTAGCAAAGATGAAAATAGTCTGTTTGTTTGAATATTCTTAAAATAATGAAATACATTGATTACATAACAAATGAATTAGACAATATTATATAATTTCATTTATTCGATTTTACAATTATACAATGAGTTTAGTTTTAACATTTACAATATATATTAAGGATTAAAAATTTGCAATTTTTCCATATACTTTTTATTTGAAAGTAAATCGGGTTCTGATTTTATCAATTCAGGCTCTGATTTAATCATTTCAAGGTCCCATTTGAAAATTAATTTGACATAAATAAAATAAGTTTTTATTATTATTAAAAGTTAAACTAAATAATATGTCTATTGGCACAGGTCCAAAAAGTTCTTCTAAAAAGTCTGCTAAAAATATCATAACAGTAAAAAAAGTAAAAGAAACAAAATCATTTCCTATAACAGTACAATTAAACATACTTAAAGT